>CAIQJD010000252.1 GCA_903872005.1 uncultured bacterium
CGCGGTCGTGCCGCTGGCCGAACTGGACGCGGTGATCAACACCACGGACATCACGCGGCGACTGACGGCGCTCAGCCTGGGCATCTATGCCGGCAATGCCATATCGCACTTGTATGAAGATGCGGGTGAAGGATGGGGCTATCTGGACAAGGAGTGCCGGCGCACGGTCTTTGAGACGCGCTGGGACGGTCATACCCTCGTCCTGCGCCGGCAGACGACGGGCAGCTTCACGCCGGCCTACGCCGGCTTTCGTCTGAACGTGTACGGCCTGCCGGCCGCGCCGGCCAGCATCAGCCTCGACGGCGCGCCCGTATCGGCCGACTACATCGGCTCGCCGGCGACACTCTCGCTAGTGACAGCCGACTTCCATGAGCTGAAGATCGAGCTGCCGCTCCAGGAGCCGCTCTCAGCAAGCGGCATATTCGGCAAAGAGGAGACTACCGATGGTTGATCTGCCTGAGACCGCATTGCGCGCTCGCCTGAATCTTTCCTTCGACGAAGCCGTCGAAAAGACCAGGGCCGCCCTGAAGACCCAGGGCTTCGGGGTCCTGACCGAAGTGGATGTTCAGGCTACGCTGAAGAAGAAGCTGGACGTAGACTTTCGCAAGTACATCATCTTGGGCGTCTGCAATCCGCCCCTCGCCCATCGCGCCTTTCAGACACAATTGGAGATCGGCCTGCTACTGCCTTGCAACGTAATCGTGTACGAAGACGGCGCACAGACCATCGTCTCCATCGTGGATCCGCTGGGCATGTTGCAACTCCTCAAGAACCCGGCCATGGACGCCGTGGCCCACGAGGCTTACGAGAAACTGGTGGACGTGATGCTGTCGTTACGCGGCATGACCGTCTACTGATCTCACCGCCGGCGCACGCGCGTCAACAGCCAGAAAAACGCCATGAGGCCGGCCAGGACCCACCCCGGATGCCGGCTGACCCACAGGCTGGCCCGCAACATGCGGCGCAGACGATCCGCTTGCGCCGCATGCGTCGGCCGGCTCGGCCTCTGCGTCCAATCAAACGTCCGCAATCGCGCCAGGAAGCCCTGACGGACGCACCCTTCCAGGCTGAAGAGGTGAATGTCATCATTCCACTGCCAGGCGATACGCAGGTCACGCTCCAACTCGTCCCAGCGCAGCGGCGCAATGCGCTGCAGCGCCGGCAACTCCACGCCCCCGCCCGTCACGCCCAACCCGACGGAACCGCTCTCGCCGGCATAGCTCCACAGCAATCCTGCCCCCAGCGGGCGCGTGATGCTGCTGTACAGCATGAGCACCTCTCGATCCACTTCCAGATTCACGATACCGGCCAGGCGCTGCAGCAACGTCGTGCCAGCCCGCCGCTCATCCACCATCAACGGCAACTGGTAGCTATCCACTTTGTAGCCATCCGCTCGCGCCTGCGTCACCAGGCCGGCATACATCTGCTGCGCGAGACGCAGCCGCTCCGTATCAAACACCCGGCGCAACAGCAGCGAGAAGAGCGCGCCGCGCACAGACAGGACGCCCGCATCGCGAATGTCCGGCTCGATATCCAGCCCGACCCCCGCCCATTCCAAATCATGGGCCAAGCTCCAGGCCCGAAACGCCTCATAGCGTTCCACAGCCAGCGGAGCGTTACCCACATTGAACCAATATCCCTGCGCCTTCGGCAAGAGAAGCCAGGCGACGAGCGGCACGCCGGCCGCGTTCAGCCGGCGCACCACGGCCGCCCGTTCCGCGCTCAAATCCAGCAAACCCAGGCTGACGCCGGCGCTCAGCGCGCGCAGATCTTCGATGACCGTCCCATCGGCAAACAGACGCCCCAACTCCGCTGCCGGCAGCTCACAGAAGAACGTCAATCGCGGTCGCGACATGGTCAGCCCTCCTTCGCCAGACATCGGCTCAATAGTAGATCATTACGGGCGCCGTCCCAACGCCAATCGCCAGCGCGCCGCTGGCGCTGTTCGTGTCCATCTTGTCCCCATCGGCCACTTCTGTCACCGCGCCGGCCAGATTGACGACCTTCGCACGCGTCGCCGGGATCGCCAATGGCACAGCCGCTCCGTCCCCGATGCGCCAGGCAAAGATCAAGGACTTCTCCGCATCCGCCGGCGTGGCAAAGAGATACGCCTCGATCTTGTCGCTCCCCGTCTCGCCTTTGCCCAAGACGCGCTCAAAGCGCGCTCTGGACAACGCCTTGCCCAGCGCAACGAGCGTGCCAAACGCCGGCTTCCTCTCGGCGTTTTCGTCCAAAAGCCCGTACTTCCGCTCGTCCCCTTTGCCATCCTGCCAGCAATACCAGACCACAAACTGCATATCGGCCGAAATCGCCTGGACGTACTCGCGCGCCATCGTCTGCATGGTGCGCTCGTCCGAATACTTCTCCGCTGCCGGCCCGGCGCTGGGTTGCCCAATCTCACTGCATGCAATCGGCTTCTCCACGCCGACGTCTTTCATCACCTGGCGCAAATATGCCGCCTTCCCTTCCACGCCGCGCCCGTATTTGTCCCAGCGATAGCTGAACGCCTCATAATAGTGGAAGTTCATCCAGTCGAAATACGGGCCTCCGCCAGCAGCCAGGACTTGCTTCACAAAATCCACGTTGAAGGGGCTGCCATCGAACTTCTCCAACGCCAACCCGCCAAACACCACGATGGCCGCCGGGTCGGCTGCCTTGATCGTCTCATAGGCCAGCTTGAGGATGCTGGCGTAGCCGGCCGGGTCCTTGCCCCAACAACCGCCCAGGTCCGGGAAATTGACGGGATCGCCGTTGTCCGGCTCATTGTAAATCTCCCAGTGCTTGATTCGATACGGCTCGACCGAGTAACGACGCACCAACGCCGTCAAGAACTGCGCGTAGCCCTTCATCCCCTCGGCATTCAACGCCCCGCAACTGGTACTTGCCGCCCAGGTGGGGTTATCACGCAAAGTGGCAACAATATGCAGGCCATTTTGCGCCAGTTCGGCCAGGGTCTCATCGTACCTCTGCCAGACATACTGCGCCGGCGACTGGCGCTCTGGCTCCAGATCTCCCCAACTCACCTGATAGCGCGCCCAGCCAACGAGCGTCTTCTGCGCCAGAGTCGGCCGGCGTACCTTGCCGCCCACTTCGCGCATCTCGATCCCCATACGCGCCGCGGCCGGCTCGAAGCCAAGCGCCGTCGTTGCAACAGGCGCCGGCGTGGCCGTAGAGGCGGCCGGCGTCGGACCCGATTGGTTCGGCGCCTTCGCGCACCCACTGAAAAGCGTCAGCAGTAGCGCCAGCAGCGCCAGCGCATATCCCCATCGCCTGTTCATTCGTGGTATTTCGACTCCTTCACAAAACGTGGCTGAATACGATCTCGCAACCTCATTGTACCACGCCGGCCCGCGAAGCGAAAACGCAACGGTCTCCCTTGTGGGCGTTCTGTCGCTCGGTCAGACGCGCACAAGGCGCCAGGCTACCCCGCGCCTAATACTTGAAACACACCCTCCGACCTTTGCCGCGTTGACATGGACGCGCGCCAGTGCTATGATTGACTCAGCACAGCAGCATCCAGACGCGACGAAAGGAGGCAACGATGCAAGCGCAACGTATCGCGGTACTGACCGGCGGAGGGGACTGCCCCGGCCTGAATGCCGTGATCCGCGCCGTAGTCAAGACGGCCATCAGCGACTACGGCTGGGAAGTCCTGGGCATCGAAGACGGCTTCGAAGGGTTGATTCAGCCGGGCAAGATTCGTCCCCTCGGCCTGGGGGACGTGCGCGGCATCCTGCCACGCGGCGGCACTATCCTGGGAGCCTCGAACCGCGCCAATCCCTTCGCTTATCGCGTGCGCGGGGCCGACGGCGCGGTGCGGGAATTCAATGTCGCCAACGATGTCGTCACGCGCCTCCAGGTTCTGGGCATCCTCGCCCTGGTCGTCATCGGTGGAGATGGGACGCTGCACATCGCGAAGGAATTGGGCAGCATGGGCGCGCCGATCGTCGCCGTGCCCAAGACCATTGATAACGACCTCGCCGGCACCGACGTCACCTTCGGCTTCGACACGGCCGTGGACACTGCCACGCAAGCGCTGGACAAACTCCACAGCACGGCCGAGAGCCACCACCGAGTCATGATCCTGGAAGTCATGGGACGCGACGCCGGCTGGATCGCCCTGCACGCCGGCCTGGCCGGCGGGGCCGACGTCATCCTGATCCCGGAAATACCGTACCACGTCGAGAGCATCGCCGAGAAGGTTCAAGCGCGGGCATCCACCGGCGCGCGCTTCAGCGTGATCGTCGTCGCCGAAGGCGCCGCGCCGGCCGGCGGGACGCAGGTCTATCTGGCAACACAAGACCCGGTCGCAGGACAACGCCTGGGGGGCATCAGCAATCAGCTCGCCGCAGACCTGGCCAGCCGGCTGGAAATGGAAGTGCGCGTCACGATCCTGGGGCACGTCCAGCGCGGCGGCACACCCAGCGCCTCCGACCGCGTCCTGGCGACCCGTTTCGGGTCGGAGGCGGTGCGCCTGATCGCCGCCGGCAAACTCGATCACATGGTCGCCTTGCGCGGCGAACAATTGGCCGCGATTCCCATCGCCGAGGCCATCAGCCGGCTGAAACGCGTGCCCCTCGACGGCGACCTGTTGCGCGCGGCGCGCAGTCTGGGGATTTGTCTGGGAGATTGAGCGCCGGCGTCAGCTCGCCGCGCAAATTCGCGCCCATGCCGCGCTGCGCATCGGCCGGAGAATCGCCGCGACTGAAGAGGTAGAACAACTTCGCCAGGGCAGCCTCGGCCGTCATA
>CAIQJD010000253.1 GCA_903872005.1 uncultured bacterium
CTCACCTCTTTGGTCAAGAAGACGCACGCCGCCCCCAATGCGGTCACGCCCCAGGTAAAGGTCGTCGCCAGCAACGCCTGCAATACCGGATTGGCAGTCAACACAGACACCCCCCAAAATTGACAAAATCCCTCAACTGAGTATATTGAAACATGTTCTCACGAGCAATTCGCCGGCCTGGGAGAGTATCCCCAGGCTATTTTGTTCGCCGCTGTCGGCCAGCGCCATAAGGATTGAATACCATGAAAGAGCCAGACATCGCTCGCATGCGGAACATAGGCGTCATCGCGCACATAGACGCCGGCAAGACCACCGTCACGGAGCGCATCCTGTACTTCACCGGCATGACGCACCGCCTCGGCAACGTAGACGACGGCACCACAACCACCGATTCCATGGTCCAGGAACGGGAGCGCGGCATCACCATCCAATCCGCCGCCGTAACCACCTCCTGGCTCGACCATCAAATCAACATCATTGATACCCCCGGCCACATTGACTTCACCGCCGAGGTACAACGCTCCCTGCGCGTCCTCGATGGCGGCGTAGTCGTCTTCGATGGCGTCGCCGGCGTCGAGCCGCAGTCCGAAACCGTCTGGCGGCAAGCCGACCGCTACGGTGTGCCGCGCATCTGTTTCATCAACAAGCTCGATCGCGCCGGCGCCGACTTCTACCGCGCCATCAAGGCCATCGAAGAGCGCTTACACGCCCACGCCATCGCCGTCCAAATGCCCATCGGCAGCGAGAGCGCCTTCAAGGGCATCATTGATCTCATCGAGCAAAAGGCGCACTACTACCCCGGCGAGGATGGCACGCCCATCATCCAGGAGCCGCCGGCCGAGTTAGCCACCGAAGTCGCCATGCGCCGTGAGAAGATGATCGAGCAACTTGCCGACCTGGACGACGAGATGGCCGAAGTCTATCTCGAAGGCTCCGAAGCCAGTCCGACGCTATTGCGCGAAGTCATCCGGCGGGTCGTCCTGCGCGGCCACGGCCATGCCGTCCTGTGTGGCTCAGCCTTGCACAACAAAGCCGTCCAGCCGCTCCTCGATGCCATCGTCGCCTACCTTCCGTCGCCGCAAGACGTAGAGCCGATGCATGGCGCGCCCGTCGCCGGCGGCGACACGGTCCTCTGCCAGAGCGACCCGACCAAACCATTGGCCGGCCTGATCTTCAAGATCAACACCGACCCCTACGTCGGTCGCCTCGCCTATGTGCGTGTCTATGATGGCATTCTGCGGCGCGGTGATACCGTCGTCAATCCGAAGTTCGGCCGTAAGGAACGCATCGGCCGGCTGGTACGTATGCACGCCGACCATCGCGCCGACGTAGATGAAATCGGCGCCGGCGACATCGGCGCCATCCTGGGCCTCAAAGCGGCCTCGACCGGCGAAACCCTCTGCGACCCAGACCGGGAGCTTGCCCTGGAAGAGATCCACTTCCCTGCGCCGGTCGTCCACCTGGCTATCGAACCCAAGACCAAAGCCGACCAGGATCGCCTCTCCACCTCTCTTACCAGCCTCATCGAGGAAGACCCGACCTTGCGCGTGCGCCAGGACGAGCGCACCGGCCAGACTATCCTCTCCGGCATGGGCGAACTCCATCTCGACGTCGTCGTGGATCGCCTCCATCGCGAATTCCGCGTCGCCGCCCGCGTCGGCCAACCCCAGGTCGCCTACTGCGAGACGATCACTCGGACAGCCGAAGGCGAAGGCCGCCTTGTGCGTCAGAGCGGCGGGCGCGGCCAGTTTGCCGTCGTCATGCTCGATCTGGAGCCACTGCCCAGCGGCGGCGGCATCGTCGTCGAAAATGCCCTGGTCGGCGGCTCAATCCCCAAGCAATTCGTCTCCGCCGTCGAAGCCGGCATCCAGGATGCCGTTGACGCCGGCGTCCTCCTGGGGCAACCACTGGTAGACATGAAGATCCGCATCCTGGACGGCCGTTTCCATGAAGTAGACTCTTCGGAGCGCGCGTTCCGCACCGCCGCATCCATGGCCGTCAAAGATGGCGTCCTCAACGCCTCGCCGGTCATCCTCCAACCGATCATGAAGATCGAAGTCGTCGCCCCTGAGCAATACCTCGGCGACGTCATTGGCGACCTGAGCAGCCGGCGCGCCGGCATCGC
>CAIQJD010000254.1 GCA_903872005.1 uncultured bacterium
ACGTTCTGTTCCAGGCGCTGGAGCAAGTAGGTGATGCAGTTGAAGTTCTTGACGTACCCAATGCCCTGCGTTGCTGCGCCGGTCGAGTAATAGCCGGCCGGGTCGGTCTCGATCAGGTGCAGGTAGGGGTAGGTCGTCTGCTGCGGGACCCAGGTGAGGGTGAAATCGCCGGCGCTGCCGGTGGCGACGCTCGTCAATAGGACGCGCGCCGCGCCCCCTTCGGGCCATTCATCCGTGTCGCCGTACAGGCCAACGGTCACGCCAACCAGCGGCGAGCTGGTACTGGGAGCATAGCCGGCATAGACGTTCCCGCTGAAGGCGTAGCCGGCGAGGGCCGGCGGCGCGCTCACGGCCGGCTGGCTGCCCAATGCCAGCGCCAGGCAGATGCCCAGCGCTGCCCACAGACCCAGGCAGAGTGGAACTCTGCGACGGCAAAGCCAGATGTTCATCTCGGCCTCCTCGCTGAGAAAGAACGGCTGGCACAAGCGAGGCCGGCGACTACGATGAGAGCGCATAGCCGGCGACGATGCATCAGTCTTCGGCTGCGTCCACAGTCTTATTATAGGGTTTTCTGCGTGGATAGTCAATGGGGATGCACCGGATTCATAACCGCTTTGAATGGGACGCGGACGAGGAATAGCCCCTGGCCCCCCGCTGACCGCCGACGGGATACGGGCGGTGCGCCAGGGCGCACCCTACCACTGATGTCCACATTCCGAAGAATCCGCGCCAGTCCGCGTTCGTCCGCGTCCAGATTCTGAAAATTTGGGACTTGACAACAGGCGCACGGTGTGGTATCATATAGACGTATTTAAGAATATGGATTTGTTGAGGCGAGCATGGGGATTGATTGCGTCGAGTTCTGCAAAGCCCTGGGCGATGAGACTCGACAACGCATCCTGAATATGCTGCTGGACGGCGAGCTGTGCGTCAGCGACATCGTGGCGGCTTTCGAAATGAGCCAGCCGACGATCTCGCATCACCTGAACATCCTCAAGCAATTCAACCTGGTGACGACGCGCAAAGACGGGAAACAGGTCTACTACGCTATCAATCACGCCAGCGTCGTGGAATGCTGCTGCCGGCTGATGGCGAAATTCAACGCGACGGAGGCGTGTGACCCGTAGGGCGGCTTTTTTTTGACCAATTACATAGACACATCTAAATATATAAATACAAGGAGCACGATCATGCCAACCACCAGGACGGACGCGGAAACCGACAAGAAGACGATCAAAGAAGCGGTGCGGGATCACTACGGCGCCATTGCGCGCCAGTTCGTGGCCAGCCGGCAGGCCGGCGGCTGCTGCGGACCGAGCCGCGCGGTCAGCGGCTGCTGTGGGCCGGCCCCGACCGCGACGCCGCCGACGCAAGGCTTTGCCGGCATCTATTCCTCCGAAGAGTTGAATAGCCTCCCCGACAGCGTCGCCGACGCCTCGTTGGGTTGCGGCAACCCCATCGCCATCGCCGAACTGCAGCCCGGCGAAGTGGTGCTCGACCTCGGCTCCGGCGGGGGCATTGACTGTTTCCTGGCCGCGCAGCGCGTCGGGCCGGCCGGCCGGGTCATTGGCCTGGATATGACGCCCGACATGATTAAGCTGGCGCGGCGCAATGCCAAGAAGATGGGCGTCACGAACGTCGAGTTCCAATGGGGCGAGATGGAAGAGATGCCGCTGGCCGACGCGTCGGTAGATGTCATCATCTCCAACTGCGTGATCAACCTGTCGCCCGACAAAGACGCGGTCTTCGGCGAAGCCTTCCGCGTCCTGCGCCCGGGCGGGCGCTTGAGCGTGTCGGACATCGTCCTGCATCGGGAGCTGCCGGCCGGCATCCGCAGTCACATGGATTCCTGGGCCAGTTGCGTGGCCGGGGCGTTGCTGGAAACCGACTATCTGGGCAAGCTGCGCGCGGCCGGCTTCGAGGGCGTGCGCGTCCTCTCTTCGACGCCGATCAAGGTCTCGGACTTCCCGGAGTTCGAGCAGATGCGCCAGATGTTGCTTGCCGTTGGCATTGATCCGCAGTTGGCCGATGACACGGCCGTAAGCATTCGGGTGGGCGCGCGCAAGCCGGCATAGGCCGGCGTCCGTCTGCCCCGCCTTTCACGCGTTGGCGCGCCGCCCCAGGACGAAGATCGCCACATCGGCGCGCCAGTCGGCCAGGGGGCCGTGAATTTCCCGGCCGGCCGGCGTCAACAGGATCTCCTTCTCAATCGTCACGCCTTCGCCGGCGCACAGGGCGCGGAAATCGCGCCGCGTGCACAGGCGGATGTTGGGCGTGACGTTGCCGGCGGTTGGCGACAATCCATAGCGCGCCGGCGCGCGGCCATCCAACAGCGCCAGCCGCGTCCGCCAATAGCCCAGGTGCGGGAAGCTGACCACGGCGCGCCGGCCCACCCGCAGCATCTCGCGGATGACCTCGGCCGGCCGCAATACCTGCTGCAACGTCTGGCTCAGGATCACCAGATCGAAGGCGCCGGCGTGGAAGTAGCCCATCCCTTCCAGCATGTCGCCATGAAAGACCGGCGCGCCCCATTGGATACAGCTCCGCACGGCCCGCTCGTCCATATCTATGCCATAGACATGGCAGCCGCGCGTCTCGCACAGCGCCACCATCAGCTCGCCGTCGCCGCAACCGAGATCGAGGATGCGCGCGCCCTGGGGGGCCAGGGCTTCGATGCGCTTGAAGTCCAGCCGGCGCTGGCTCATGGGCGACCTCCTGTGCGCTGGCGCTCGCGCTGTAGCGCGGACGCCACGAAGCCGGCCACCGCCTGGCCGAGCTTCGGATTGGGCAAGAGAAAGGCGTCATGCCCGTAGGTGCTGGGGATTTCGAGGAACGAGGCGCGCCGGCCGGCGGCCAGCAGCGCCTTCACGATCTCTTTGGACTGATACGTCGGATAGAGCCAGTCGCTTTGGAACGAGACGACCAGGAATTCGGAGCGCATCGGCCGCATGGCGTCGGTCAGCGAAGGGAAGCCGGCCGCCAGGTCATAGTAGTCAATCGCCTTCGTGATGTACAGATACGAGTTGGCGTCGAAGCGCCGGATGAAACTGTTGCCCTGGTATTGCAGGTAGCTCTCGACCTCGAACTCCGGGTCGAAGCTGAAGCTGAAGGACTCGCGATCCTGCAGCCGCCGGCCGAACTTGGCGTGCATCTGCTCGTCCGAGAGATAGGTAATGTGGCCGATCATGCGCGCAATCGCCAGGCCGGCCTGGGGCGGCTCGTGGCCGTAGTAGTCGCCGCCGCGCCAGTTGGGATCGGCCATGATGGCGCGCCGGCCGACCTCGTTGAAGGCGATGCCCTGGGCGCTCAGGCGGGCCGAAGTGGCAATCGCCAGCACCGACGCCACCCGGTCGGGGAAGCGCGCCGCCCAATCCAGGGCTTGCATCCCGCCCATGCTCCCGCCCATGACGCCGAGCCAGCGGCCAATGCCGAGGTGATCCATCAGCCGCGCCTGGGCGCGCACCATGTCGCCCAGGGTGACCAGGGGGAAATTCATCGCGTAGGGCCGGCCGCTGCGCGGGTCCAGGCTGGCCGGCCCGCTGCTCCCCTTGCAGCCGGCCAATACATTGGGGCAGACCACGAAGTATTTGCGCGTATCCAGCGCCTTGCCCGGCCCGATCAGCAGATCCCACCAGCCTGGCTTGGGATCATCGGGGGTGTGATAGCCGGCGACGTGCGCGTCGCCGCTCAAGGCGTGCAAGATCAGGATCGCATTGTCGCGCGCCGGACTCAGCTCGCCATAGGTCTCGTAAGCCTGCGTGAAGGGCGCCAGGGATTGCCCGCACTCCAGCTCCAGCGGCTCCGCGCAGGTCCAGCGCTGCGTCTCGACCAGGCCGACGCTGTTCTTCCCCCCAAACTTAGAGTCTGCGCCGATCTCAATGACGTCATCAATGGACACGGCAACTCTCCCATCTATAGTCGCGCCAGGGAGCCGCCCGGCAGAGCGCCGGCTGCGCCGGGCGGCCCGCATCATACTCTGTGAATCAGATGGCTGCCAGGGCCTGCTCCAGGTCAGCCAGGATGTCCGGCAGCGATTCGATGCCGACCGACAGGCGCACGAAATCTGGCGTTACGCCGGAGGCGATCTGCT
>CAIQJD010000255.1 GCA_903872005.1 uncultured bacterium
ATCTATGATGACGTGCGTCCATTATACAGCGAATCGGATGCACCCTCAAGCGCGGCCGGCCGAGCCGACGGTTGGACTACTTCTTGCCCCCGTGATATAATTGAAGCGACGCGACCGGTTTCCAGTGCGAAGATGGCCGGCTCCGACATGCATGATCGGAAGAGGCTATGGCGCGACGCGACGGAGAGAGGGCGTTCATGACACTCAAGCACACGATTGACAATCTGGAACAGGTCCTTCGCCATGCTGGCGGAAGCGACCCGGCGATGCTATTGGAAGCGCAGTCGCTTTTCGAAACGCTTCGCAACGAGACGGATGCTCTGACGCGCCGGCAGGCCGAATTGGGCGCCTTGTACGAGATCGCGCGCGAGCTGGCATCTATCATAGACCGCTCCGAGCTGCTCCAGTTGATCCTCACCCGCGCCCTGGCGCTGGTGCAGGGCGAGCGCGGCTTCATCGTGCTGACAGACAAGTCGCCGGCCGGCTTTCAGGTGGCGGTGGCGCGCCAGTTCGCGGCGGATGAAAAAGAGGGCGCTGAATCGCAAATCAGTCGCAGCCTGATCACCCGCGTCCTGACCAGCCGGGCGGCGGTGGTGACGACCAACGCCCAGGAAGACCCACGTTTCCAGGCTTCCAATAGCATCGTCAGCTACCGCATCCGTTCGGTCATGGCGGTGCCGTTGGTCTACGAGCGCGAGGTTCTGGGGGCGATCTACGTGGACACCCGCATCAGCGCCCGGCTGTTCACCCAGGAAGACCTCGACTTGTTGAAGGCGATGGCGAATCAGGCCGCGACCGCCATCCGGCTCGCGCGGCTGTACACGCACCTGGAAACGCGCAACCGGCAGCTCCAGGAGGCTTTGAGTGAGCTGCGCGCCACGCAGGATGAGCTGATTCGCTCTGAGCGCCTTTCTGCCGTTGGCCGGCTTGCCAGCGCCATCATCCACGATTTCAAGACGCCCATGACGGTTATCAAGGTGCATGCCAGCTTCCTCGGCCAGGCGGATCTGCCGGCCGGAGAGCGCCGGCGCTCGTTGGCGCACGTCAACAACGCGTTGGATAGCCTGGTGGAGATGTCGCAGGAGATCATTGACTTCGTGCAGGGCGGCGGCGAGCTGCGTATGGAAGCCGTTGGCATGGGCGACTTCGTGTCCGATGTGTTGGCCGCGGTGCGCGACGATATGGCGGAGCGCCGCATTACCGTGACGACGGATGTGCGCTACGACGGGCCGATCACCCTGGATCGCAACAAGATGCGGCGGGTGATGATTAACTTGGCCGGCAGCGCGCGCGATAGCATGGGGAATCGCGGCGGCGCGCTGCGCCTGGGCTGCGCCGCGGACGCCGGCGCGATCCGCATCACGCTGGCCGATGATGGGCCGGGGATTGCGCCGGATGTGTTGCCCCATCTCTTCGAGCCTTTTGAAACCTACGGCAAGGCGCAGGGGACGGGCCTGGGGCTGGCTATCAGCAAGAAGATTGTCGAAGATCACGGCGGTGCGATCAGCGTCGCCAGCGAGATCGGGAGCGGCACCACGTTCACGGTTAAATTGCCGCTGCCGAGACTTTGAGCATGCAGCCAGCGGCCGTAGATTTCCTGGTGATCGGCCACCTGTGCAAAGATATCGCGCCGGCCGGCTATCGGCTGGGTGGGACGGCGTCTTACGCCGCGCTCACGGCGCGCAATCTGGGATTGCGGGCCGGCATTTTGACCCGCGCCGGCGCCGATTTGGCATTGAATGGCCGGTTAGATGGCATCGAGACGGTGATCCTCCCCTCGGCGGCTACCACCACCTTTGAGAATACGTATCATGCCGGCCGGCGCGTCCAGCGCCTGTTGGCGCGTGGCGATGGCCTGGGCGCGGCGGATGTGCCGCCGGCCTGGCGCGATGCGCCCATCGTCTTGCTCGGCCCCCTGGCGCAAGAACTGGAGCCGGCGCTGACGCGCTCCTTCCCGAACTCCCTGGTCGGCGTTGCGCCGCAGGGGTGGATGCGCGCCTGGGACGCGGCTGGCCAGGTGACGAGCCGGCCGCAATTGTGGCGGGCGGTGGATATGCGCGGGGCGCGCGTCGTTGTGGTGAGCGAGGAGGATATCGCCGGCGATCCGACGATCCTGGATTACCTGACGGCGCAAGTGCCTATGGTCGTCCTGACCGTCGGCTGGCGCGGGGCGA
>CAIQJD010000256.1 GCA_903872005.1 uncultured bacterium
TCTTCGCTGTGCCGGGCAGCCCTGGAACGGATGCGCTCTTGGCCGGCGGGGCGGAGCGTATAGAAACGCGGGGCTTGGATTGGGATGCGTTGGCGCGGCGCCTCGGCGCGCCGGCGCGTCAGGCGCATTCCGAACGCCAACTCTCATTATGGGATTAGAGCTTTGTGTGAGCTGTTCTGGTCATGGCCGGCCTGACCGAAGGCGGTGGGTGGAGTTGGAGCAATGGGACTTTATCGTATCTACATTGATGAGGTGGGTACACATGATATGACTCATGTAGATGACCCTAATCAACGCTTCTTGTCCCTTACGGGAGTCATATTGGAATCCGAATATGTGCTGCGAGTATTGCAGCCAGAGATGGAGCAGATCAAACGCGATTTCTTCCAGCAAGACCCGGATGAGCCAGTCATCTTTCATCGCAAGGAGATGATTAATCATCGCCCGCCATTTGCGAACCTGCGCGATCCGAGTATCGAACAAATGTTCAATGCTGTGTTATTAGCCGGTTTGCAGCGTTGGGAGTATTTCGTGGTTACAGTAGTCATTGACAAACGAATGCATCGGGACCAGTACCAGATCTGGCGCTACCACCCCTATCACTATTGTATGGCGGTATTGCTGGAAAGATTCGTACTCTTCTTGCATTATGGTGGCCAATGTGGCGATGCTCTGGTAGAGAGTCGTGGGGGAAACGAAGACCACAAACTGAAAGAGTCCTATGAACGACTCTACGCGCGTGGCACAGACAACGTGCCGGCCGAGCGATGGCAGCATTGCCTGACGAGTTGCCAACTCAAAGTGAAACCTAAGAGTGCGAACATCGCCGGCTTACAATTGGCTGATCTGCTTGCCCATCCCTCACGCCGCGAAGTATTACGCGAGAGCGGGCTCCTCTCCGATGAACGGGAGATATTTGGCGATCAGATATGTCGCATCCTGAACCAAAGCAAATACTACAGGAATGGGCGAACGGGGCAGATCCAAGGCTATGGCAAGAAACTACTCCCATAAAGAAAAGGAGACGCTCCCACAAGAGCGCCTCCTCGATGGCCTACGGCCATCCACCTCCACTACTGGATTACCTATATTATACGACGAAATCTTCTCCAATGCAATAGTGAATTCTGTTTCTGCGCCTCTCGAAAGCGGCGGCGATATCGCTATCTTGGTCTGCCCCCATGCGCCTCATCCTTGACGGCCGGCCGATCCAGGATCACTTCCCGGGCATCGGCCGTTACCTCTACAATCTCGCCGCCGGCCTGGCCGGCCTCCCCGACGCGCCCGAAATCATCCTCCTCCACGACCCGGCGCGCCCCTCCACCCGCTTCGACCTGGCCGCCCTGGGCGTGCGCCTGGAGCCGCTCCCCGTCAGCCCCTTCGACCCGCGCGGCCAACTCAGCGTCCCGCGCCGGCTGCGCGTCCTGCGCGCCGACCTCTACCACGCCGGCTACTACCTCATGCCCTACTGGGCCGGCCTGCCGACCGTCGTCACCCTGTACGACGTCATCCCGCTGATCTACCCGCACTACATGCCTTCGCCGACGGCCCGCTGGGCCTACCGCTGGCTCAACGCCCTGGCCGGCCGGCGCGCCCGTCGCGTCCTCGCCATCTCGCAGGCTGCGGCCGGCGACCTGACGCGCCATCTGGGCCTGGCGCCGGCGCGCATCTCCGTCGCGCCCCTGGCCGCCGACGCCCGTTTCTGCCCCGCGACCGACGGCGCGGCCCTGGAACGCTGGCGCGGCGCGGCCGGCCTGCCGGCGCGCTTCGCCCTCTACGTCGGCATCAACAAGCCGCACAAGAACCTGCCCCGTCTCGTCGCCGCCTGGGACATCGTCCGGCGGAGCTGGCCGGCCGGCGCGGGCGAGCGGCCGCGCCTCATCCTGGCCGGCCGCGAGGACCCGCGCTACCCCGAAACGCGCCGCGCCGTCGCCGCCGCCGGCCTCACCGACGCCATCCACTTCCTCCCTGACGTAGATGACAACGACCTGCCTCTGTTGTATAATGCCGCCAGCGCCTTCGTCTTCCCATCGCTCTACGAGGGCTTCGGCCTGCCGGTATTGGAGGCGCTGGCCTGCGGCGTCCCGACGGCCTGCTCGGAACGCTCGTCGCTGCCCGAAATCGCCGGCGGCGCGGCCGAGCTGTTCGACCCCACAGCGCCAGAGGCCATCGCCGGCGCGCTGCTGCGCCTACTGACCGATGCGGAGCTGCGCCGGCGGCGCTCGGCCGAGGGCCTGGCCCGGGCGGCCACGTTCTCCTGGCAACGCACGGCCCAACGGACCCTGGACTGTTATCGCCTGGCCCTCGATCCGGGCCGACAACTGACCGCTGACAGCTGACTGCTGAACGCTCCTTGAGGTGTTCGCGTGACCCGACGCCGCATCCTGCACGTCTACAAAGACTATTACCCCATCCTGGGGGGCATCGAGAACCATGTGCGCGCCGTGGCCGAGGCGCAGGCCGCGGCCGGCGATGATGTGACCGTGCTGGTCAACAGTCTCGATAGCCACACCCGCCGCGAGGAGCTGAACGGCGTGCGGCTGCTCAAGGCCGGCCGGCTCGCCACCATCGCTTCCACCCCGCTGGGCCTGGCCCTCCCCTGGCTCCTGAGCCGGCAGCGCCCCGACATTGCCCACCTGCACTTCCCCTATCCCCTGGGCGAATTGGCGCAGCTTATCCTGGGCCAGTCGCGCCGGCTCGTCATCACCTACCACAGCGATGTTGTCAAGCAGCAGGGCCTCTTGCGTTGGTATCGCCCGCTGCTCTGGCGCATCCTGCGCCGCGCCGACCGCATCCTGGCGACCAGCCCGCGCTATATCGAATCATCGCCCTATCTGAGCGCCCTGCAGGATAAGTGCGCTGTCGTCCCCCTGGGCGTGGATCTGCACCGATTCCAACAGATTGACGCGGGGCAAGTCGCCGGCCTGCGTCGGCGTTTCCCCGGCCCGCTGCTCCTCTTCGTCGGCCGGCTGCGCTATTATAAGGGCCTGGATTACCTCATCGCCGCCATGCCCGATCTGCCGGCGACCCTGCTCATCGTCGGCGATGGGCCGATGCGGGCCGCCTGGCAGGCGCAGGCGGAGAAGCTCGGCGTCGCCGAGCGCGTGCGCTTCCTGACCGATGTGGACGACGCCGATCTGCCGGCCTACTACGCCGCCGGCGACATCTTCGTCCTGCCGGCCTCGCAGCGCAGCGAAGCCTTCGGCACGGTCCTGCTGGAAGCGATGGCCTGCGGCCGGCCGGTCATCTCGACCGAGCTGGGGACGGGCACCTCGTGGGTCAATCAGGACGGCGTGACCGGCCTGGTGGCGCCGGCGCGCGATGCGGCGGCGCTGGGCGCGGCGATCGGCCGGCTGCTGGATGCGCCGGCGCTGCGGGAGCA
>CAIQJD010000257.1 GCA_903872005.1 uncultured bacterium
CAGCGCGCCGCCGTACAGCGCCGGCGAAAGGCGCTCCAGCTCGCGGAAGAAGGTCTCGATCTCTGGCCGCGCCGCGGCCGCGCTGACGAATTCGGTCTGGATGTGCGCCATGGAGGCTGCCATGGCCGCTTCGGGCATGCTGGGGATGTAGGGCGCGCCCAGCTTGGCCGCTTCGGCCGGCTGGTCGCGCACCCAGGCCACCGCCTCGGCGTGTTTGGCTTGCAGCCGGCGCACGATGTCCGGGTGATCCTTCGCCAGGGTCGGCAGGACGACGACGCCGGCCATGGGCAGGCGCGCCGGCCGGCCGGTCGCGGCGGCCCAATCGGCCTGCATGTCCAGGGCGCGATAGAGCGTCACGCCGGCCTCTTTGGCCTTCAAGAACGCCAGGGTCGCCGACGGCTCCGAGAGGACGGCGTGGCGCGCCTGGCCGGCGGCCAACAGGCTGGCCGCTTCGGGCGCGGCGGCCACGTAACGCGCCTTGATGTCGCGGCCCAGCTCCAGGCCGCGATAGCGCAGCAGAATTTGCGCCACGATGTCGGGCAGATCGCCCTGAAAGGGGATGAGCAGCTCCTGGCCTTGCAGGTCGGCCCAGCTATGCGCGTCGGGCGACGTGCTGACCAGATAGAGGATGCCCCAGATGTAGACGCTGGTCAGCTTGACCGGCAGGCCCTTGTTGTAGAGGGTCGCCGCGACGTTGACCGAGAGGCCGGAGATGTGCGCCTGGCCGCTGGTGATGCGACCGCGCAGCTCGTCGGGGTCTTTCCAGAGCAGGAATTGGGACGCGCCGGCCTGGCCGGCGAAGGCGTTGTCATGCGCCAGTTTCGCCAGGGCGATGCTGGGCGGCGAAGGCGGCGCCTGGATCACCAGAGTCTCCAACGACTTGGGGCGCGGCGCGCAGCCGGCCAGGAGCGCCGCCGCGCCGGCCGCGCCGAGGCCGCGTAAGAAGCGGCGCCGGCTGAGGCGCGCCGGCGTCGCCATCATCGTGAGCATCCTTTACCACCTGTCACGGTGAATGCGCTCCGGTTTGTAGCGCTCGATGGGGCCGATCTGTTGCGCCGGCTTGCCGATGGGCACGACCGAGAAGGGGACGATATGCGCCGGCAGTCCCAGGGCCGCGCTGACGGCCGTGGAGCGTTCCTCCATGAAATGACAGCCCAACCAGACCGCGCCGAATCCCAGGGCATGGGCCGCCAACAAGAGATTCTGCGTCGCGATGGAGCAGTCCACCACCCAGTATTCGCCCCACTTCTGCAACTGCATGTCGCAGCAGACGATGACGGCCAGCGGGGCCAGCGACATAGTCGCTTTGTAGGGGCCGATGGCCGCCAGCGCGTCCAACCCGGCCCGCTCGGTGACTACGACGAACTGCCAGGGCTGCTGGTTGCCGGTGGATGGGCCGCTCATGGCGGCGGTCAAAAGTTCCCGAATCGTCTCCGCGGAGATCGGCTCCCCAGCATAACGTCGGATGCTGCGTCGCGTCTTGATTGCTTCTAACGTATCCATGGTCTCTTTCCCTTCCTACATCTTGAAATCAGCCGCGTGGCTCTTTCCCCTGCGTCATGTAATACGAAAGGGTCGCCAGGCGCGCCGCCAGGTCTTCGTTGAAGACCTTGACGCGCGCCGGCAGCTCCAGCGATACCGGCGCGAAGTTCCAGATCACCGCGATGCCGGCCTCGGCCATCCACTCGGCGATGGACTGCGCCGGCGGCGCCGGGGTCGCCAGGATGCCGATCTTGATCTTGCGCTGGCGCACGAACGCGCCCAGCTCTTCCATGGGCCGCACTTCCAGCGCGCCGATGCGCGCCCCGATCTTGGTCGGGTCGCGGTCGAAGAGTGCGACGATGCGTAGCCCGTAGCGGCCGAAGCCGGGGTAAGAAGCCAGGGCACGCCCCAGGTTGCCGGCGCCGACCAAAATGGCCTCTTTCAGCTCGCCCAGGCCCAGGAAGCGTTCCAGCCGGCTCGCCAACTCGGCCACGCCATACCCCACCCCCGGCCGGCCCGCTTCGCCC
>CAIQJD010000258.1 GCA_903872005.1 uncultured bacterium
ACATAAGTCCACAATGAGCAGCGCGGCCTCTCGCGCGGAGTAATATACTCGCCAACGCCACGGGATTCGCTCAACCTGCGTGCTGGTGGGGCTGGCATACGTCTCCATCCCCGCGCGACGGAACAAAACCGTCGCCCGCAACACATGCAGCGGGTGCGTCACAATCGCCACGCTATGCCATCCCCGCGCCTGCAAAATCGCCGCCGTGCGCTGGGCGTCCTCTACCGTACTGCTGCTGCCATCGGCGATCAGCACCGCTTTCTCCGGCGCGCCGCGCGCCACGGCCGCGCGCCGGGCGATAGCCGCGGCCGACATGGCGTCGCCGGCCGCGCCGCCGGTGCAGATGATCGTCGCCGCATAACCCTGCTTGTACAACCAGACTGCCTTTTCAATGCGCGGCAATAGATCTGGCCCCGGCTCCCCATTCGCCAGAACGCGCGCCCCCAGGATCACGATAGCATCCACCGGCTGGACGCGCTCTTGCCCCCCATAGCGATCTACGGCAACGCAAAGGAGCAAGAAGCCGGCCGCTGCAAGCGCCAGCAGCGCGAGCGCCGCCGTCAAGAAACGGCCAACTAGCCGGAGCGCCGTATTCATCTATGCGATCCTCTCACCATCAGATAGACGCCGGCATACTCCATGGTAAGGGGTAACTCCGCTCCTTTGCTTATGGCGCTTATTATAGCATCAGGTGAACGGAACGCAAACACCGATGTCGTTTGCCGATGACGCCAACCGATGATACAATGGGCGCATCCAATTCCACGACAGGTGAGCACAGACATACCGTATGCCTCCCTCCACCCCCCGCCTGCCCCGTTTGCACCTATCTCGACGCGCTTTCTTGAAACGCTCCGCCTGGAGCGTCTTGGCGCTGACCCTCGCCGGCGCCGGCTGTGCGCCGCACGCCCCAACGCCGACGCCGCTCCCGCCCTTGAAGCCCGATCCTGGTCTACTGTTCCAGGCCGGCTTCGACAGCTCTCTGAACGCAGACTTCGCGGCCGGCCTGGCAGAAGCGACCTCCTCTGGCGCGCGCCGGTGGCGCGTCCTGGGCGCTGAAGGGCAAGCCCTCGCGGCCTACCCCGGTGGGGCGGTCAGTTATGCTGCGGCCGGCAACATCCTGCCCCATCGTGGCTCATTGGAATTCGGCGTCAAGCTGCTCAAAGGCTTCGGCGAACGGCCGAAGCAGAGCCATCGCCTCATCACGGTGCAAGATCGCGCTGCTGCCAATGCCATCTACATTGAGACGGACGCAGACGACCCGCAACAGCTACGGATGACCTTTCAGAGGGACACCTCGCAAATCACCCAGAGAAGCCTTGCGCTATTGGCGTCCTGGGCGATCAACACCTGGCACCATCTGGCGCTAACCTGGAGCGATGAGACCGGCAGCGCCACCCTGTATGCCGACGGAGGAGCAGCGGGGCGCTTCCCATTGGACGCCCTGCCGGCCGGCTTCGACGATGGCTTCATCCTCGTCGGCGACAACGCCGCCGCCGAGTGTCCAGCCTTCACCGAGATAGATGACCTGCGTATCTTCGATAGCGCCCGCTCGCCCGAACAGATCGCCGCCGACTTCGCTCGATGGAACGTTGCCGGCCGCCAGAACGACACCCTCAGTTGGTCGCCCGGAGTGCCCACGGCGATCTCGCTCGACCTGCTGCCCACGCCCCTGGCGACCTTCGCCATTCTGGCCGATGCTCACTTCACCCGACCCAACACCTCGGATGGGCCATTCACTCGCGCCTGGCGCGTCCCCTTCGTCCTGGAACAGATGCGCCCCATCGGTCTGGGCGGCTTGATTCAATGCGGCGACATGACGGCGCACAACGTTGGCGACAAAATGCCCACCCTCAGCGCTGCTGCCGGCATCTGCAGGGACGCCCACGCGGCCATCGGCTTGCCCATCCACTACGTGGCCGGCAATCACGACATCGGCAATGAGCCAGTGTTTCAAGGCACCGTCGGTCACGCCATCAGCGAAGCATCCATACGCGCCTATCAGCAGGAGTTCGGGCCGGACTACTACGCCTTCGACATCGGAGACGCGCGCTGTCTCGTCATCAACTCGCAGCTACTCAACGCCGCTACCCTGCCGGCCTGCGAAGCGCAATGGCAATGGCTGACAGGCGAGTTGGAAAACGCCCAATCGCATCGCCACACGTTCCTGTTCATGCACTTGCCGCCTTTCTGGACAGCCGCCGATGATCCCGGCAAAGACAACTACGAAGCCATCGCGGAGCCGGCGCGCTCCCGTCTGCTCCAACTGATCCGCGATCATCGCGTCGCCGGCCTCTTCAGTGGGCACACCCACCACCCGATCAACAACCAGTGGGGAGCTGCCGAGCTGTGGACGCTGCCTTCCACCACCTTTGCCCGCGTCTTCGGTCGCAACTATGGCGTCGCCACCAGCGCGACTTTCTACGACGAATGGAAGTTGGGCTACCTGCTGGTGCGCCTCTACGCGGACCGCTTCGTCGCAACGCCCATCGCCGCCTTCCCGCGTTCCTACCCGGCGCGCCCACTGCAGCCGGCCAATGCCACCGGCCTGGTGCGTTTCGCGCCGCGTCAGGCGAAAGAAATCGAAGACAGTCTGCTCGGCCTGACCGTGACCCCTCCGCCCATCGTCCGCGGACGGTGGGATCCCTCCTACGTCACCGACAACCTGATCGGGGCCAACGACGCCGAAGAAGAGACGCGCGGCTGGACGTCTGCCCCCCATGCCAACCACACCGACGACGAATGGCTCGCCATTGACTTACGGCAAGAGCGTTCCATCAATGCCGTCGAAATCACCCCTCGGCTGAAAGGCTGGCGCTTCCCGATGGTCTACACCATCGAGGCAAGCAGCGACGGTCGCAGTTGGACGCAAGTCACGCGCGCCGAACATAGCGAGCCGCCGACGCGGCC
>CAIQJD010000259.1 GCA_903872005.1 uncultured bacterium
GCGATCCGCCGCCGGCTGACGGCGCGCTGGCCGGAACTAACGTTGCTGGCCCTCTGCATCGTGACCACGCTGGTCAGCGTCATTCGCTGGACCTTGCAGACGCCGGCGTCGCAAGGTCGCCTGATGTTCGGGGCCATCGGCCCCCTCTCCCTCTTCATGGCCGCCGGCCTGCTCTATCCCTGGCGGCGCGGCCGCCGGCCCATCGCTGCCGGCGTGACGGTCGCGCTGGTCGGCGTAGCCGCGCTGATCCCCTTCGCCTACATCGCGCCGCGCTACCGGCCGCCGGCGCGCCTGACCGAAGCCGATCTGCCGGCCGACATGCGTCCCCTGCGCGTCACAGCCGGCGACTCGATGGAGCTGTTGGGCTACCTGCCGGACATGACGCCGCGCCGGCCGGGCGAGGCGGCGTCATTCACACTCTACTGGCGCGCCCTGCGCCCCATGTCACGCGACTACTCGCTGGCCCTGCACCTGCTGGGTCGCGAGGCCGCCGAGATTGGCAAGATTGACACCTGGCCCGGCGCCGGCCTGGCGCCGACTTCCTTCTGGCGCGCCGGCGACATCCTGGCCGACGCCTACCGCATCCCCATTGACACGCTCTCGCCGATGCCAGCCCTGATTCGGCTCAATCTAGCCGTCTGGGAATCCGATCCCGATCAGCGGCTCCCGCTGCGCTCGCCGGATGGCGCGGTCCAGCAATCGGTC
The DNA here is from genome assembly GCA_903872005.1 of uncultured bacterium. The sequence continues at coordinate 706 of CAIQJD010000259.1, forward strand.
ACCTTCGTGATTGGCCGGCTGGATACATCAACGATCTCACCGCTTCCACCCCTCCAGACCGAAGGGAGCCGGCTGGGCGAAGGCATCCGCCTGCAAGGCTGGCAGTGGCAAGACGATGTCCTGACCTTGATCTGGCAAACGGATCGCCCGGTGAGCGAGGACTACATGGTCTTCATCCATGCCTTCGACGCGGCCGGCGCGAAGATCGCCCAGGCCGATGGCGCGCCCCTGGCCGGCGATTGGCCCACCTGGGCCTGGAGCGCCGGCCGCGCCTTCGCCGACCCGCACCCGTTGCCCTTGCCGGCCAACGCCGGCCGGCTCACCCTGCGCGTCGGCCTATATGACCTGGCGACCGGCCAACGCCTGCCGGCCACGCGCCCCGACGGCTCTCCCTGGCCCGACAACGCCATCACCCTGGAGGTGCAGCCATGAGCGTAACCGTCGCCGCCGGCAGCGACCTGCCGGCCGCCCATATTCCCCCGCTGGAGACAGCGAACGACCCGCGCATCCTCGCCGCCACTCAGGCCAACCACTACGGCTACTTCGCCTACATCGGCCAGTTGCCGCAGATTGATTTCCACGCCGACGCAGATGCCATCTGGCACGCGACCGACATCCCGCATGGCACGCAGAACCGCGTCGTTCAGGCGCGCTTCGCGACCGAGGCCGCCGACGCGCGCATCGAGCAAATTCTGGCCCCCTATCGCGCCCGTCGCGTGCAGATGTTCTGGTGGCTCTGGGAAGATTCGACGCCGGGCGACCTGGGCCAGCGCCTGCTCTCTCACGGGCTGCAACACACGCGCACATCCCAGGGCATGGCAGCCGACCTGGCAGCGTTGCAAGAGGATTTCACCTGCGCGCCGACGCTGCGCGTCGAGCCGGTGCGGACGCCGGCGCAATTGCGCCAGTATGTCGAGGTAGCCAGCGTTGGCTTTGATCTGCCGCCAATTGTCGCCGACGCCCTCTACGCCGAGTTTCTGGCCCTGGGCCTGGACGGTGCGCGGCCCCTGCGCCACTACATCGGACTGCTTGGAGACGAAGCAGTGGGCACGTCCACCATGTTCCTGGGCGGCGGCGTGGCCGGCCTCTATACGGTCGCCACCCTGCCGGCGGCGCGTCGCCAGGGCGTCGCCACGGCGCTGACCCTGGCGCCCTTCCGCGAGGCGCGAGCGGAGGGCTATCGTGTGGGCGTCATGCTTCCCTCGCCGACCGGCTTCCAGGTCTATCTGCGCCTGGGCTTCGCCGCCTGCTGCCGGCTGGAGGTCTACGCCTTCGACGCGCGCGAGAGATAGTTCTCATAGGAGAATGACAATGCGACAGATACCGGTATCGTGCAATCTGGATTGCGGCGGCGGCTGCCCGCTCCTGGCCCATGTGGAAGAGGGCTGCGTGCAGAGCATCAGCAACAACCGGGCGGCCGGCCCCTACATGGCCGGCTGCGTGCGCGGCTTCCAAATGCCACGCGTCCTGTATGCCCCCGATCGGATCACACAACCGCTCATCCGCCGCGGGCCGCGCGGCTCGACCGACTTCCGCGAAGCCACCTGGGACGAGGCCCTCACCCTGGTCGCCACACGTCTGCGCGAGATTCAGGCGCAGCACGGGCCGACATCCATCCTCTATATGGGCGGCTCCGGCTCATGTCGCGGCAGCCTTCACAACACCGACCTAGCCGCCATGCGTTTCTTGAGCCTCTTCGGCGGCTTCACAGACCTATCCAGCAACTACAGCGCAGCGGCCGAACTCTACATCGCTCCCTACGTGTTCGGCACCCGGTTCGTGGGCATGGACCCCGGCAACCTGCAACATTCGCGCCTGATCATCCTGTGGGGCGCAAATGTGACCGACAATCGCTTCGCCAGTGAAATGGAGCCGCGTCTGGCCGAGGCCAAGTCGCGCGGCGTCGAGATCATCGTGATTGACCCGCGCTGTAGCAACACCGTCAAAGCCCTGGCGACCCAGTGGATCCCCATCTGGCCGGGGACGGACGCCGCGCTGATGTTGGCGACACTGCACGTGCTCATTTCGGAAGGACTGGTGGATCGGGCTTTCATTGCGCGCGTGAGCATCGGCTTCGACGCGCTGGAACGCCACGTGATGGGGAGCGACGACGGCGTCCCCAAAACGCCCGAGTGGGCCGCCGGCCGCTGCGGGACGCCGGCCGCGACCATCCGCGACTTCGCTCGCCGCTACGGTCAGACCCGGCCGGCGGCGCTGATCCCGGGCCTTTCCATCCAGCGCACGGTCGGCGGCGAAGAGACCTACCGCCTCGCGCCGGCGCTGCAAGTCGCCACCGGCAACCTGGGACAGCCCGGCGGCTCCTCCGGCGGGCGCGCTTTCGGCGCCTTGCCGCGCCCCAATGTCGGCAAATTGCCGATCCCGCCTGCGCCGGTCAGCGCGGCCGTGCCCATCCTGTTATGGCCCGATTTAGTTTTGGGCGGCCGGCGCGCCGGCTTCCCGGCCGATATTCAGGCCATCTACAATGTCGGCGGCAACTATCTGGTGCAGGGTAGCGATACCCGCAAGAACATGCGCGCCTTTGAGCATGTCGCCTTCAGCGTAACCCACGACTACTTCTTGACCCCGACGGCGCGTTACTGCGACGTCGTGCTCCCAGCGACTACCTTCCTGGAGCGGGACGACATCGTCACGCCGA
>CAIQJD010000260.1 GCA_903872005.1 uncultured bacterium
CCCGCCTGGATGGCCCTCCGCCTCTTGACCATGCCCTGGCTGCTCAAACCACAGCTCATCAAACGTGCCCTCACTACCTATTCCTGGTCCCTGAACTACGAAAGTGGGTAGGAGTCAGGCATTATCAAGGTCGTGTATCCATGTCGGTTGAAATTGGAGACGGGACGGGATTCTGGTAAGTTGTGGCTGGTGATGCCCAACGGAGAGGATCCCGTCTGCCTGTCAGGCACGGCCGCGCATGTGGACGTTTCTGGGTTCCACGCTCCACCTGGGTTTGCCGCGCGTCGAGTGCGATTTCTGCATATTGGCGCGTTGGGCTCCGCACCATCCTGGCGCGTCTGCGCGCGAACACACGCTCGCTGCCGGCGCCTATCACTCGGATGCCGGTATCCTTGCCATGATTACCCGTTAGGCCCAACGCAAATCGCACGACTACGCTATCGCCCATCACTGCGAAAATTAACGGCAATGGATACATTGTCTCAGCAAGTCACTTGACATCTATCTTTTTTGTGCTATCATGAGTCATATCAGACATCTTTGATGGCCTACTGCATTCGGGTCCTCGTTACTCTATATACTATGCTATTTTGCTCACTCCATAGGAGCTCATAAAGTTATGCCAGACAACGATGATAGCAACGCCAAAGTCGCGGACCTGGTCCCTACGCCGGGCGCCCAGCATCTTATTGATGCTGTAGCCGCGCGGAAGAAAGAAACTGGAGCGAGTCAGCTTTGCCTTAATCACTGGCTGACGACACTGGCAGAGGTTTATGGCCCGATGGCCGAATCGTTGACACACGGCCTGGATAGCCAGGGGCTTTCTCGGAACCTGACCTCGCAGCTTCGAGAAGGCAAGACCGGCCCTGAACTTGAAGTGGCGGTTGTGCTTGCCCAGGCCGGCAAGTATGCTGCGCAAAGAGGAAAGAATCAAATTGGCGAGCGCGATCTCGCAACGGCGATCCTCATTGCTGCCGGCTATGAAGTTGCTGTTGCATCTTCATCAGAAGCGATTGGCCATCAGCCTGCTTCCAAGGATCAAAGCCCTGAGACCACATCGGACATACAGCCCGTCAGACTCCAACAACGGCCTACACCGACGTTGGATCAGTTCGGACGCGATATGGTTCAGGAGGCGTCCAAGGGGAAACTCAACAAACTCGTCGGCCGTAGCAGTGAGGTGGATCTTGTTATCGAGACGCTCTGCCGACGCACCAAGCGCAATCCGGTGCTGATTGGTCCAGCCGGCGTAGGCAAGACGGCTATCGTAGAGGGTTTGGCTCAGCGTATAGCGGAAGGGGCTGTGCCGGCGCTACTACGCAATGTCCGCTTGGTGTCTATCCAGGCATCCACGCTGGTGGCGGGGAGCCAATTGTCTGGCGAACTTGAAAAGCGCATGCAGGCCGTCATTGCCGAGGCCGCCCAGGACAACTTGATCTTGTTTATAGACGAAATACACTCAATGATCGGGGCAGGAGGAATGCCTGGCACTGCGGATGTTGCAAGTTTGCTCAAGCCGGCCCTCGCTCGTGGCCAACTGGCATGTATCGGTGCCACCACGGATGACGAATATCGGCGGTTCATCGAGCCTGACAAAGCCCTGGAGCGGCGTTTTCAACCGATCCGTGTCCAGGAACTCACCGCGGAAGATACGCTCATCGCGCTTTCCAACTTGAATGAGGAGTTCCGAGTGTCTCGCGGGGTTCAGGTGACAAGTGAAACGCTCGTCTTTCTTGTAGATTTCTCCCAGCGCTACCTGCGTAATCGCTATTTCCCGGACAAGGCCATTGATCTGTTGGAGCAATGCGTGGCCCATGCCATCGCGCAAGATGAGCCTGTCGTCAATCTGGCCGATGGCATGCGGATATGTCAGCAAGTAGTGGGCATGCCGGTAACGGTCCAGACTGGTCTTGCTGCCCTGAGAGAACAGTTGCTCAATGGTATGTTGCTGCAAGAACAGGACATAGAGGCGCTGTTGCGGCGCCTAGAGGTGACCCAGCGAGGACTCGACACGCGCTCAATGCGACCCAACGCAGTTATACTATTGATTGATCAGGCTGTTCAACAATGCGAGATGCTGGCTGCAGCAATTGCCGAAAGCCTGTTCGGTTCAGCCACGCGGGTGGTTACCATTGACTTCTCGCGATTCTCGCAGGCATTCGACATCTCTGCACTGATCGGCGCACCCCCGGGATATGTCGGCTATAGCGATAGCCTTCCGCTGCATCAAGTAGCTCAGATGCCCTGGTGTGTGCTGGTGTGCAAGTCCTTGGATAGTTGCCATCCTACGATTCGCAATCTTCTCAAGCAAGCCCTGGCTGACGGCTATTTCACTGATGGGCATGGCAAACATATTTACTTGAGCGATACAGTCGTCATCTTGACTGCCGATATTGCACTTCAACTGCAGACAAAGGGAGTCATTGGCTTTCGACGCGGCACCGAAGAGACGAATACTCTCGAAGATGCGCGATCTTCCGCCACAGGCCAGATGGGCGCTGAGTTCATGCATGAGGTTGATTTGGTTCTGGCTGGACATGGAGATGTGATGGCTGGGGAGCGGCGCCGGCTACGCGAGGTCCATCTGAAAGAAATGACCGAACGTTACAGCAAACACTCCCTGCAAGTACTTTGGGATGAAAGTGTGCTCGATCTCATTCTGACCATGCGCGTCGAACATGACAAACAACACAATTGGGAACGATTTCTGGACGATACGATCGGCCCCCTGCTCGTCCCATTCTTGCCAGATAATGATAGAAAGGAGGTAGTGAGTGTCGTCGTTTTGGCGCAGGGGGGTGAAGTGAAGATAGCCCGGCATTTACCCCAATAGCGAAGGAGAGGTCACACCATGGAATTCAAGACCAATAGTCAGAAAGTGTGCTACCAGAAGGTAAAGACCTGGATGACAGAACTGTTTGGCGAAATGGCGTATGCGCATGAAGACATCCCGAGCTTCGCCATGGGGCTCGGCAGTGCAGCGGTCCACGTCAGTGTGTTCCCATGGGGCAATGACGACGCGACGATTACGTCACGCTCCTATGTCGTCAGATCGGTTGAAATGACTCCTGATCTGATGCAGTTTCTCTTGCGAGAGAACGACACCATGCGGTTCGGAGCCTTCGGCATCGACGCGGACAATGATATATTCTTCGAACACACCATCGTGGGTAGTTCTGCTGACAGGCTGGAACTGAAGGCTTCGGTACTCGCTGTCATCAGCACAGCAGATTCCTATGACGACAAGATCATCGGTCGTTGGGGGGGGAAGCGAGCGCGCGACTAGCTGCTTGAACCATCGAGGCAAATAGTCCCCTCCTCGGCTAACTTCGCTCCATGATGGCGGGGGCTGACAATTGCCTCCATCATCATGGAGCTTGATGGAAAGGCGTAACTGTTCAGGGTTACATCAAGATGTGGTACAATAGCGGCTATGAATTCTGAAGAAGTCCAGGCCCTGGTAGCAGAAAAAGAGGCGCTGCGTGCCGAGGTTGGTGCGTTGCGGCAGCAGTTGGCGGACGTGACACGCCAGTTGAGGGCGGTGTTGGAACGGATTGCGGAATTGGAGCAGCGCAAACCGGAGCCGCCAGCGTTCGTGAGGCCGAACCGATCCCGGACGGAGCCGGCTGGGCTGCGGAAGAAGCGGGCGAGCGAACACAACACCTCGTGAATGCGTGGCAGTGCAGAGCAGTACGGTGTGGCGCATGGGGATGAAACGGAGTGGCGAGAGAACGGTCAGAACGGTTACGCAGGGGCATTTGTGACAGATGGGCCGCAAGCGGTGCGCTACTTCGAGTTTGATCATAGCCGTAGCCACCGGATTGCGCGACGGATTATGGAGGCCAGTTTTTCGGGCTGGCTGGTGACGGACGTCTATGTGGCTTACAATCTGATCCCTGGGCGGCATCAACGCTACGGGATGCATTTGCTGTGCGACTGCATGCACTCAAGGAAACGCCGGCGGCCTATCCCGAGGTGTTGGCGTGGACGACGGCTGTGCGACATCTCTATACGGATCTATGCGTATCCGTGTTGCGCCCTGGCCAGGCGCGTGCTGCGGCATCAGGACGAGTTGTTCCAGTGTGTATTAGCATCCGCCGGGGCGCCGGCCGACAACAATCTGGCGGAGCGCAGCATTCGGCCGTTGGTCATCATGCGTAAGATCAGCGGCGGCCCTCGGAGCGCCGCGGGCACAAAAACTCGCCTGACCCTGGCTAGCCTGCTCGGTACCTGGGCCGCACGCAACCTCAACCCCTTCGTGGCCTACCTGCGCGCATAGCAGCACCCCACCGCAACTGCCTCTCCCTAAACTCCTTTCCCCTAACGATGAACACCCACCCAAAAGCAATCGCTTGACACTCCGGCGGCTTCATGGTAGAATCGCTGTATACTTGTCTATACAGGTTCGCCGCGCGACGCTATTCCCTCGGAGAAAGACAACGTATGACCAATCCGCAAACCCAGCCCGCCGGCGCGGATGATACCCTCGCCCTGCCGCCGGCCGACCAGCTCCGCGAGATGTACCGCAAAATGCTGCTCATCCGCCGCTTTGAAGAGCGGGTGAACGATCTGTACATGCAGGGGCGCATCCCGTCTACCCTGCACCTCTACATCGGGCAAGAGGCGGTCGCCGTCGGCGTCTGCGCCGCGCTGCGACCGGATGACTACGTGCTGGGGACGCATCGTCCCCACGGCCACGCCCTGGCCAAGGGCGTCTCGCCGGCCGGCCTCATGGCCGAATTGATGGCGAAATCCACCGGCTGCTGCAAAGCGAAGGGCGGCTCGATGCACGTTGGCGACATACGCGCCGGCATGATTCCCGCCATCGCCATCGTCGGGGCCAACGTCCCCATCGCCGCCGGCTGCGCCCTGGCAGCCAAGATGCGCCGAACCGGCCAGGTCGCCGTCGCCTTCTGCGGCGATGGGGCGGCCAACGAAGGGGCCTGGCACGAGGGCTTGAACGTTGCATCTATCTGGAGCCTGCCGGCCATCTTCGTCTGCGAGAATAACCTGTACGCGGCGTCCACGCCTTTCGCTACGGCCTTCAAGATTGAGAATGTGGCCGACCGCGCGCCCGGATATGCCATCGCCGGCGAGATCGCCGACGGCAACGACGTCCTGGCCGTCTACCGGGCGGCGCGCGCTGCCGTCCTGCGGGCCAGGGCCGGCGCCGGCCCGACCCTCCTGGAATGCAAGACCTATCGCCTCTGCGGCCATTCGCGCTCCGACCCACGCGGCTATCGCACGCGTGAAGAAGAGGCGCTGTGGCAGGGCCGCGACCCCATCCCGCGCTTCCGCGCCTGGCTGGCGGAACAGGGCGTCTGCGCGCCGGCCGAACTGGACGAGATTGCGCGGGGCGTCGAGCGCACCATAGACGAAGCCATCGCTTTCGGCGACGCCAGCCCCGATCCGCTGCCGGCCGACTTATACGCCGACGTGTTCAAGGAGTGAGCCATGTCACGCATGACCATTGCTGAAGCCTTGCGCCAGGCGCTGCGCGAAGAGATGCGCCGAGACGAACGCGTCTTCTGCCTCGGCGAAGATATCGGCGTCGCCGGCGGATTCGGCGGCGCCTTCACCGTGACGCTGGGACTGTCCGAAGAGTTCGGGCACGAGCGCATCCTCGACACGCCCATCTCTGAGATCGCCATCGCGGGCGTCGCCATCGGCGCGGCCATGGCCGGCCTGCGGCCGGTCGCCGACGTGCAGTACGGCGACTTCCTCTTCTGCATGATGGATCAACTGGCGAACCAGGCCGCCAAAATGCGCTACATGTCTGGCGGGCAGGTCAGTGTGCCGCTGGTGATGCGCGCGCCGGTCGGCGCGACGGCGCGCGGCGCGCAACACGCCCAAAGCCTGGAAGCCTTCTTCACGCATATCCCGGGTCTGAAGGTCATCGCGCCGGCGACGGCCTACGACGCGAAGGGGCTGCTCAAGAGCGCCGTGCGCGACGATAATCCGGTCATCGTCTTCGAGCACAAGCTGCTGTATGGCTCTAAGGGGCCGCGTTCCGAACGCGGCGCCGTCAGCTCGGCCG
>CAIQJD010000261.1 GCA_903872005.1 uncultured bacterium
CGTCGCGCCGCCGTGCGGCGGCCGCGAGCTGGTCACGCGATAGCCGCGATAGTCGCCGGCCAGCGGCGCATCCTGCCGCAGCGCATAGCCGGCCAGGTCGCCGGCCGTGACGTAGCTGCCGTTGGCGGCCAGGTCGTCGGCGATGCGCCGGCTCAGCGCGCCCTGATAGAACTCCTCTGGCCCCTGCTCGGCCAACTGGCGTAGGGTGCGCGCGTAGTCGGGATTACGCAGCCGGTCGCCCATGTCGTAGGGCCGGCCGTCTGGCTTCAGATAGATGCGCCGCGCCTCGGCGTTGGACTGGACGTATTCCAGCAGCGACGGCGATTCGGGGAAGAGCGAGGGTTCTTTCCAGTCGTTGGCGAGGTTCTCATCCACGACGAAACCCTCTTCGGCGATGCGGATGGCCGGCGCGAGGGCTTCGGCCCAGGAGCGCGTGCCCCAGCGCTCCAGCATGGCGGCCAGCCCCTTGACCGAGCCGGGCGTGCAGATGGAGGTATAGCCCTGGGTGTTGACGCGGTCTTTGAGGAAATAGCCCCAGCCGCGCGGGTTGGGTCGCAAGAGCGCGTCTTGCCACATCTCCGGCGCGGCGCGCCCGCCGGCCAGCGCCGGCGCATCCAGGCTGACGCCGGGGCCGGCCGCGCCGGCCGGCCGGTAGTTCAGCAGCGCGTAGCCGCCGATGCCGCACATCTGCGGGCTGAGGATCATCTGCGCGAAGGCGCAGGTCACGGCGGCGTCTATGGCGTTGCCGCCGCGCTGCAGGACTTTGGCCCCTTCTTCCACGGCCAGGGGTTGGGGCGCGACAATCATGGATGGCATATCAACCTCCCGCTGAAAATTCGGCGCGCTGCGGCGTCGCCGAGCGCAGGGCATCCAGGAAGGCCGGCAAATCGCGCAGGCGCTCCAGCTCGTGATATTTGCCGCGCGCCTCGGCCGGCGGCTCCACGCGTTCGTGGGTCCAGGTCAAGATATGGGGGATGTAGATGGCCTGCCCGCCCAGGGCCACGACGGGCAAGATGTCGGAGCGCAGCGAGTTGCCCACCATGAGGAAACGCGCCGGCGTCAGGCCATGCTTCTGCAGGAGCGCGGCATAGCTTGCCTCGGTCTTATCGCTGACAATCTCCACACGGCGGAAGTAGGGTTGCAGGCCGGAGCGCCGCAATTTCGACTCCTGATCCAGAAGGTCGCCTTTGGTGATGAGCATGAGGGGATAGGCTTCTGCCAGGCGCGCCACGGTCGCTTCGGCTCCATCGGCCAGTTTCACCGGGGCCGTGGCCATGGACTTGGCGATATCCAGGAAGCGGGCCATCTCCGCGCCGGCCAGCCGGCCCTGGGTGTAGGGGATGGCCGTTTCCAGCGCGGAGAGGATGAAGCCTTTGATGCCAAAGCCGTAGTATGGCAGGTTACGCATCTCGGTGGCATGGGTGAGCGTGACGAAGTCCTCGACGTGGCCGTCTCGATAGGGCGCCAGCAAGGTCTTGATCTCTTCGAGGGCCGCGGAGAAGAGGTACTCCATGTGCCAGAGCGTATCGTCGGCGTCAAAGGCGATGATGTCGAACATGGTCGGTCTCTCCGAAGCGCAGCAGTGGATGCCAGACTCCGCCATTGTACAGGAAAGTGGGCTGCGGCGCAATGCGACGCGCCGCGCGCGTATACAAGAATGTTTGACGCCCGGCGTGTTCTGGGCTACAATGGGCCTCATGCAATTAGAGACCTTTCGCACTACCGCCGGCTTCGACATCCTGAAGCCCCACTGGAACCGGCTGCTGCGCGCCAGCGCCGGCAATACCGTTTTCTCCACCTGGGAATGGCAGACCGTCTGGCAGCGCCACTTCGGCGCCGGCGAACCCTGGCTCGTCGCGGCGCGCGCCGCCGACGGCCAACCGGCCGCCATCTTCCCTTGCTTCTGCGCGCCCAATGTCGCCGGCGAGCGCCAACTGCAACTGATCGGCTGCGCCGATGTGGCCGACTATCTCGACCTCATCATCGCGGCCGGCAGCGAGCCAGAGGCGCTGAGCGCCTTCGTGGCGGCGCTGCAAGGGCCGGACGCGCCGGCCTGGGACTGCGTGGAGCTGTGCAATCTCCCGCAACGCTCGCCGACGCTGCAACTCTTGCCCGATCTGGCGCGCGCCGCCGGCCTGACGGTTCAGGTGAGCCAGGCGGACGTCTGCCCACTCATCGAGCTGCCGGCGAGCTATGACGACTATCTGGCCGGCATTGACAAGAAGCAACGCCACGAAATCCGGCGCAAGCAGCGCCGGCTGGAGATGGAAGCCAGCGAGATGGCCGCCGGCCTGGAGTGCTACGTGGTGGATGCGCGCCACGATCTGGCGCACGAAGTCGCCGCTTTCCTCGACCTGCACCGCCAGAGCAGCGGCGACAAGCTCGGCTTCATGGATGCGCGCATGGCCGCCTTCTTTCAGGATCTGGCCGGCGCGATGCTCGCCGCCGGCTGGC
>CAIQJD010000262.1 GCA_903872005.1 uncultured bacterium
CGGGTCGCCGGCGCGCGCCGATGGGCCGACGCTCTTTCCATCTGGCAACGAGCGCCTGGGTTTCGGCGTTACGACGGACGTGGCGCATTTCGATCTCACGCCGCTGCATGCCGGCTGGTATGTTAACTGGGGCGCGGCCGAGCGTCTGGCGCATCCGGCCGGCCTCGACTTCGCGCAGATCGTGCGCGTCGGGGCGCGCATCTCTCCTGGTCTGGACGCGCTGGGGCGCATCGCTCGCGCCAATCCGGGGAGCCTGTGGCTGGTAGGCAACGAGCCGGACTGTATCTGGCAAGACAACGTCACGCCGGAGCGCTACGCAGAGCAGTACCACGCGGTCTATACGGCGCTGCGCGCGGCCGATCCCACCTGCCGGGTGGCGATTGGCGGCGTGGTGCAGGCGACGCCGCTGCGCCTGCAATGGCTGGATCGGGTCTGGAGCCACTACCAGCAGACCTACGGGGTCGAGATGCCGGTAGATGTCTGGAACGTACATGGCTTCATCTTGCAGGAGCTGCGCTATAGTTGGGGCTGCGACATCCCGCCGGGAATTGACGCGACGCAGGGGATGCTCTACGGCGTGGATGACCATGATGACATGGAGATATTCCGCCGGCAGATCATCGCCTTTCGCCAGTGGATGGCCGGCAAGGGGCAGCGGGACAAGCCGCTCATCGTGTCCGAATACGGCATCTTGTTCCACGAGGGGCTGGGCTATTCTTACGAGCGGGCGCACGCCTTCATGTTGGCAACGTTCGACTTCTTCCTCCACGGGACGGACACGCAACTGGGCTATCCGGCCGATGGTAACCGGCTGGTGCAACGGTGGGCCTGGTACAGTCTGGACGATACCAGTTTCGAGCAGCAGCAGTATATGACCTGGTCGGCGCTCTATGACCCCTTCCCGCCGTATGCGATCCGCCAGATGGGGCGTGATTTCGGCGCGTATGCCGGGGCGTTGGTCACACCCTATGTGGATTTGCAGCCGGCGCGCCTGGATATCTTGCCGGCGCAGATGCCGACCAACGGACAGCCGGTGACGCTGACGTTGCAGGTCACGGTGCGAAACGCCGGCAACACGGCTTCGCAAGGGCCGGTGGCGGTCGTCTGGCGCGAAGGGGACGTGGACTTGGGAATGAGCCAGATCGCGGCGGTGCCGTCGCGCTACGCCGGCGAGCGGCTGGCCGTCTTCACGACTACCAGCGTGATGAGTGGCCCCAAGACCATTGTCGCGCACGTCAATCCGGCCGGCAACGTCCCAGAATGGGATTTGACGAACAATGTCATCAGCGCCACGCTGGCGGCGCGTTGGCCGCGGCTCTACCTGGCGCGCCTGGAGCGGGGCGACCAGGCCACATCGGCGCGGCTGCATTTGCCGCTGTTGCTGCGGTTCCATCCATGAGGTCAAGGACATGGCGATGGAGAGGGTAGTCAAACGCATAGTCGCCGGCTTCGCGTCCCTGCGGCAGGCGCGCGACCATGCCTGGGCGATCCTTTTTGTGGCGGCCACGGCCGGCATGCTGACGGCCCTGTATGCGTCCGCGTTGCCCCTGCCTTTCGTATCCGACGACTATGACTTCTTAGCCAGCGCCGGGCGCGGGTTGGGGGAGGCGCTGCGCTTCAAGGCGCAGTTCTATCACTATATCCCGACCACCAAGCTGGCCTTCTACGTGATCTACCTCATCTTCGGCCGTAGTCCCATGGCCTACCATGTGGTTGGGCTTCTGGCGCATATCGTGAACACCTGCCTCGTGGGCTTGCTGGCGTGGAAGCTGACGCGCCGGCCGGTTGTCGTGGCGGCGGCCGGCCTCCTCTTCGCCACGAGCAGCCTGACCTATGAGGTTCCCTTGTGGGCGACGGGCCTCTTCATGTCCCTTTCCACGCTGCTCTATCTGCTGGCGCTGCTCCTCTACATGGCGTGGCGCGCGCGCCCGATGGCGCGGCGCTACGTGGCCTTCGCCGCCGGCTTCGCGCTGGCGCTGTTGGCGCACGAGCAGGGAGTCACGCTGCTGTTGGTCTGCGCCCTGTATGAGTTGCTCATGGTTGAGAATGGGGGACAGGGTAAGCTGGATCGCCGGCGCATCGCCGGCTGGCTGCGGGGATGGGCGCTGCCGGCGATCTTGTTGATCGCCTACGTGGCGATCAAAGTGGCTTTCTCGGATCGCAATTTGATGACCAATGCCGCATCGCTCAAAGAGACCTTCTGGGCTTTCCGCGTCAACATGTGGCGCGTGTTGCTGCCTAATGCGGATCAGGCGCTGGCGATTGGCATGGATGACATGGGGCGGGCGCATGTGGCGCTGCGCTTGCTCTGGTGGGCGCTGGTCGCCGGCGCCCTGGCGTTGATGGTGTGGCGGTCGCCGGCGCGGCGCTTCTTGTTGGCCTGGACACTCGTGCAGGTGGGCGTCATCACCTATGCGGCCGTGATGGAATCGCGGCATTTCTATCTGCCTCTGGCGCCGGCGGTCGTTCTCCTGGTCAGCGCGGCGCATGACGCGCTGCGCGCTCTCCCGGCGGCCGGCCGCGCGGCGCACTGGCGCGAGGTGATCGCGGCCGGCCTGCTGTTGGCCGGCGTCCTCGGCGTAGCCGGCGTGGGAAGCGCCGGGCTGCTGCAACGCAAGGCGATCTGGACCGAGGCGGCCGGCCTGGCGCAACGCGTGTTGCAGGCGACGCTGGCGGCGTACGCGCAATGCCAGGACTGCCCGAATGTGTATCTGCTCAACTTCCCGGATGGGTTGCCCATCTCGCCGGTGGAGACGGCCTATGTGTTCCGCAATGGGATACGCAATGCGCTGTATCTCAACGGCGTGTCGGAGAGCGTCGTCATCGCACGCGTGCATACGGCCGACGCGACCTGGACCTGGGACGTGCGGCGCGGCAGCACGGCCGCCCGGGTGACGCCGGCGCAGGTCGCCGCGCTCAGTCGTCGGCCGGGAGTCCTGGTTATTGACTACCGGCCGGAGCTGGGGAATGTGGAGGCGGTCGGGCGATGAGGCGGCTCGCGCAGCGCGCGGCGGGGCGGGCCGGCATGGCGGCCGTCGTATTCGCCGCGTCTCTGATCGTCTACCTCTGTACGCTGGCTCCCGGCATTACCTGGAGCCACGATGGGAGTGATAGCGGCGAGCTGGTCGCCGCGGCCCTGGTCGGCGGCGTCCCGCACCCGCCAGGCTATCCGACGTATATGCTGCTGGCCGGCGTCTTCGCGCGGCTGCCCTTCGCCGAGCCGGCGCGTGGCGTCAATCTCCTCTCGGCCCTGTGCGCCGCCGGCGCGGCGGCGCTGACCGCCCTGAACCTGGCCCGGCTGTTGCCGCGCCCGGCGGGCGCGCCGCTGTTCTCGGCCGCTGCGCTGGCGCTGAGCCTGATCGCCGGCCTGCAACTGGCCTTTTCGCCGACGCTTTGGTCGCAGGCCGTCATCGCGGAGGTCTACGCGCTCCATGCGCTCCTCTGCGCCGCGCTGCTCTATCTGGCCGGGTGTGTTTGGGAAGAGACGGACGCGACGCGGCTGCGCTGGCGTCTGTGGCTGCTGGCTTTCGTCTGGGGCTTGAGCCTCGGCAATCATCTCTCGGCCGCGCTGTTAGCGCCGGCCCTGGGGCTGCTCTGCGTGTGGCGCGTTGCGCCACGCCGGCCGGGGTGGCGCGGGTGGCTGGGGGCGGCCGGCTTTCTGGCCCTGGGCTTGGCGCTCTACCTGACGCTGCCGGCGCGCTCTGTCGCAGATCCGCCGATCAATTGGGGCGACCCGCGCAACGTGCAGCAGCTCTGGTGGCTGGTCTCCGGGCAGGTCTACCGGCGCTATGTCTTCGCGCTGCCCTGGGCCGAGGCGCCGATGCGCCTGGCCGCCTGGCTGACGCTACTGCGTCAGCAGTTCACGCTGGCCGGCGTGGGGTTGGGCCTGGTTGGCGTCTGGATGCTCTTCGTCGAGCAGCGACGTTTCGCCTGGTTGATGCTGGCCGCGTACGCGCCCTTCGTGGTATATGCGGTCGGCTATGATACTGCCGACTCCTACGTCTATCTCATTCCGACCTATCTGGTTTTCACCCTGTGGATGGGGTACGGGTTATGGGGCGTGTGGCGCGAGCTGGCCCGTTGGCAGCCGGCGCGGCGCTGGCTGTGGGCGCCCATCGCGCTGTGCATCCTTCTGCCCCTGCTGACGCTGTGGCGCAACTGGCCGGCGATGGACCTGCATCAGGATATGCAGGCCGGCGACTACGGTCGGGCGACCCTGGCGCGCCTGGAGCCGGGCGCGCTCCTGTTGACCGATGGTGACAGCCCGACTTTCGCGCTCTGGTACGCGCACTATGGTCTGGGGCTGCGCCCGGACGTGGCGCTGGTCAATGTGTCGCTGTGGGCGTATCCCTGGTATCGCGTTTCGCTGGGACGCTGGTATGCCGGGCTGGGCGATGCGGCGACGGTACTCGATCTGATTGACGCGCAGCGCGGCCGGCGCGCCGTCTATTTCAACAACGCAGATTCGCCGCTGGCTGCTCTCTATGGCTGGCGCGCGGAGGGTGACCTTCTGCGGCTGGAGCCATGATGAAGATCTCAACACTATTCACGAATCTGGCGCGCCAGATGGGGCTGATGGGAAACGTCGGCCCCGAAGGCGAGCCGATGAGCGACGACGAGCGCCATAACAGCCTGATCGTACGCGGCGAAGTCCCGCTCACCAACCTGGCCTTTGGCCTCGGCGGCTTCTTCGCCCTCTTCGCCATCCGTCTCAATGCCAGTAACCAGATGGTCGGCTGGCTGACCAGTGGGCCGGCCTTGCTCAATCTGCTCTGGCTGATCCCGTGCGGGCGTATTGTGCAACGCTCGGCCTCTTACAAGACGCCGCTGCTGGCCGGCATGGTGGGGCAGCGCATCCTGCTGGCGAGCGTGGCGGTGGTGCCGTTCTTGCCGTTGGCCTGGCGCGTGCCGGCATTGATCGTCATTGCCTCGCTGGTGACGATCCCGCAATTCATGTGGATCCTGGCTTTTCAGTCTTCGGTCAGCGAGATGTTCTCGCCGCGCCGGCTGACCATCTTTTTGGGGCAACGTTGGTCGTTGGGCAGCCTGTCCAACGTGGCGTTCAACTACGTGGTGGGCCGGCTGCTGGACATCATCGCTTTCCCGCTGAACTTCCAGTCTGTCTACTTCACATCGGGGATGCTGTCACAATCGTCGCTGCTGCTCATCTCCCGGCTGCGTATCCCGCGACGGGCTTCAGCGCCGGCTCGGCCGGCCGCATCGGCCGGCGCATTGGGCGTGTTGAGTGTGTTTCGCGATCAGCCGGCTTTCCTGCGCTTTGAGCTGGCGGCTCTGGCTGCGTATATGGCGGTTTACGCCGCGCAGCCGCTCTTTGTCATCTATTGGGTGCGCGAGCTGGGAGCCACCGGCGCGTGGGTTGGCTCGCTGAATGCCGTCTATCTGCTGGGCAGCACGTTGGGCACGTTCTTCTGGGGGCGCTGGTGCAATCTGGGGCACGACCGGCGCAACCTGGTCATCGCCGCGATAGGCTTGATGGCCGGTTACCCGCTGCTGACCGCGACCTTTGGCCGGCTGGGGCCGCTGCTCCTGGTTGGCGTGGTGGCCGGTTTCTTTGGCGGGGGGAACGAGCTACAGATGTTCAATCGCATGGTGCGATTGTCGCGTCGCGAGGAACGGCCCAACTATATCGCGGTGCATAATTTTGTGCTGAGCCTGGCCGGCGTGACCGCGCCGCTCATCAGCACATCGCTGGCGAGTTATCTGGGCACGCGGACGATGTTGGCGCTGGCCGGCGTCTGCGGATTGGCCGGCGCGGCGTTGGTCTACCTGCTGGGCTGGGAGAAGCCGACGGAGACCGCGTGACGCCGCGCCGGCGCATGATCGTTCAGGCGCCGCGACGATTTTGCAGCGCTTCATCTACCATGTCGAAAATTGAGTGTTGCGGCGCGTAACCTAATAGCCCGCGCGCCTTGGCGCTGCTGATGTACCAGGGCCGGCGCGTGATGGGCATGGGCGCGGTCACGTAGGGCAGGTTGAGGCGTGGGGCCATGTACTGGATCAGCTCGGCCGTCGTCCAGGGCGCGAAGCCACCCAGGTTGAAGGTCTCGCCGATGGCGGCCGGATTGCCCAGCGCGCAGACACAGCCGGCGGCGACATCGCGCGCGTCGCCCCATTGGCGCACTTCAGGTTCGCCGGCGCGGTTGGCAAAGATGACCAGTTGCTCGCGGCCATCGTCGAGCTTGCGGAGCGTCTCCAGGGATTCGACCTGGTCGGGCGCCGGCGTGGCGAGGCCGGCCAGGGAACGAATGGCGTCGCCCAGGTAGATCCAGATCGAGAAGCGGCTGTGCGGCGTGATGACTTCTTCGATGTTGGCCGTGGCCCCGAAACGTAAGACGGTCGTCGGGATGCCCCAGGCTCGCATGAAGCACCAACACATCTCCTCTGCGCCCAGCTTGGCCGCGCCATAGACAGAGCCGGCCAGCCGCGGGTGGGCTTCATCAATGGGCAGATAGCTGGCCTCCAGATTCGAGGCGGACCAATAGACGGCGTCGCTGCTGGCGTACAGGAATTGGCGCAGTCTGGGGGCGTAGTCGCGAGCGGCCTTGAGCATGTTGAAGGTGCCGCGCACGTTGAAGTCTACGATTTGCTCTTCGGTGTGGCCGCGCGAGCCGAGGCCGGCGGCCAGATGAAAGATGGCATCCACGCCGCTGACGGCCGCGCGGATGGCGGAGACGTCTTCCAGCCGGCCGGGAGCGAATTCGACCTGGGGGCCGGCGATAAGGGCGGCGCGTGGATGATCGGCGCCGGCGAAGGCGCGCACGGTATGGCCGGCGCGGACGAGGGCGCGGGTGAGCTGATGGCCGATGCGGCCGGTGGCTCCGGTGACGAGGACAAGCATGGTGGTTCCTCCCTGATAGATGCCTGTGGCATGATGTGAGATGGGCGATCAACCCCAATTGGCGCGGCGGCGGATCCGTCGTGCGCGCGAATTGCGCTTGACAAAGTCGGGAAAGCGTGTTATAATCTATACTAATTCTATAGGAATACTATATTATGAAACTCACCACGAAGATGCGCTACGGGACACGCGCCATGCTGGACCTGGCGCTGCACAGTCAGGATGGGCCGGCCAGTCTCAAAGAGATCGCCCGCCGGCAGGGCCTGTCGGTGAAGTATATGGAGCACCTGCTGTCCGCGCTGCAAACGGGCGGCCTGGTGCGGGCCGAACGCGGGGCGCGCGGCGGCTACTTGTTGGCGCGTCCGGCGGAAATGATCAACCTGCGGCAGCTCTACGACATCCTCGAAGGGAGTGAGGGGTTTGTGGAGTGTACCGGCGAGCCGGCGGTTTGTCCGCGTTCCGACGATTGCGTGACGCGTGAAGTGTGGGCGCAAATGTACGCCGCCAGCATGAGCGTCCTGGAAAACGTGACCGTCGCCGAGCTGGCCGCGCGGGCGCGGCGTCAGGAAGATAACGGCCTGATGTATCATATCTGACAGGGAAGCGAACGGAAAGCGCCAAGCGATCATGACTCTATTGTAGCAAGGAGATGCTCGATGGGCAAGATTTACGAGGACATTACGCAGACCATTGGACGCACGCCGCTCGTGCGCTTGAACCGGGTCGCGGCCGGCCTGCCGGCGCGGATCGTGGTGAAGCTGGAGTCATTCAACCCGCTCTCCAGCGTCAAAGATCGCATCGCTGTGAACATGGTTCGGCGCGCCGAAGAGGCCGGCACATTGACGCCGGGCACGGTCATCATCGAGCCGACTAGCGGCAACACCGGCATCGGGTTGGCCTTCGTGGCCGCCGCCAAAGGGTATCGGCTGATCCTGACCATGCCGGAAACCATGAGCGTCGAGCGGCGCAATCTGCTCAAGGCGCTGGGCGCGGAGCTGGTCTTGACGCCGGGGGCCGAAGGGATGAGCGGAGCTATCAGTCGGGCGCAGGCGCTGGCAGCCGAGACGCCCAATAGCTTCGTGCCGCAGCAGTTTCAGAATCCGGCCAATCCGCAGGTACATCGCGAGACTACCGCGGAGGAGATTTGGGCCGACACGGATGGCGCGGTAGATATCGTGGTGGCCGGCGTGGGCACTGGCGGCACCATTACCGGCGTGGCCGACGCCTTGAAGGCGCGCAAGCCGGGCCTGCAGGCCATCGCCGTTGAGCCAGCGCGCTCGCCGGTCCTTTCGGGCGGGGCGAAGGGGCCGCACAAGATTCAGGGCATCGGCGCCGGCTTTGTGCCGGCGGTATTGCGCCGCGAGCTGGTGGACGAGATCCTCCAGGTGGAAGACGCCGATGCCTTTCGGACGGCGCGCCGGCTGGCGCGCGAAGAGGGCATCCTGGTGGGCATCTCTTCCGGCGCGGCGACTTTTGCGGCGCTGCAGGTGGCGACGCGTCCAGAGAACGCCGGCAAGTTGATCGTGGCGATCTTGCC
>CAIQJD010000263.1 GCA_903872005.1 uncultured bacterium
CACCTACAACGCCCACTTGATTCCCATGCTCGCCGGCAACGCCTTCATGGACGTCATCACCCAACCCGGCTGTTACGAGCCGCTGCTGGCCCGCTCGCGCCGCCTCTACGCCGGCCTCGATGAAATCTTCCGCCGGCAGGGCGTCCAGGCGCGCGTGCAGGGCACCGGGGCGCGTTTCTCCATCCTCTTTGGCCCCATCGCCGAAAAACAACCGCTGGTCAACTACAGCGACACCGGCCAAAACGACTGGGACATGTCTTATCGCTTCTTCAAGAATGCCCTGCAAAATGGGGTCTACATGCACACCATGTGGCACCATGGACTCTCCCTCGCGCACACGGATCAGGACGTGGACCTGCTCCTGGAGCGCATGGACGCCGCCCTGCGCCAAACGGTGGCAGAAAAGCCGGCCGGCGGCGACCGCGTCTCGGCGGTCTTCAAGTTATGACCACCATGACGCCGCGCGGCCGCGTGGAAGCCGCGCTACGCGGGGAATGGGCCGATCAGGTCCCTTTCACCAGCTACGAGAACAAATTCTTCTACAGTCAGACGGAACGCGAGCTGCGGAACGCCGGCCTGTGCATCATGGAAATCCGTGTGCCGGCCTTCGTGCAAGATAACCCGGAGATTGTCGAAGAAGAGCGGCGCTATACCGGCGCGGATGGCGTCAAGTGCATCCAGAAGACCATCCGCACGGCCGCCGGCGTCATCACCGAAGTGCAAAAACAGATGCCCGAAGACCCACGCATCCCGCGCCAACTGTTGCCCTGGCATGAAGAATACTACTTCAAAGGGCCGGCGGACTATGAGCCGCTGGAAGCCATGATCCTCCAGCGGCGTTACCGCCCCAACTATGCCGCCTACGCGCAAGGGATGCAACAAGCCGGCGACGACCTGATCTTCGTCGCCGGCCTGGGCTACTCGCCGCTGCAAGAGCTGATCTACAACATCATGGGCGTCGAGCAATTCGCCTACGAATGGCGCGATCGGCGGGCGCGCTTGCTGCGGCTCCATGACGTCCTGACGGAAGACCGGCGCAAGGTATACCCGCTTCTGGCCGGCTCGCCAACCTTCGTCGTTGAATACTGCGGCAACGTCAGCCCCGAAGTCGTCGGGCTGGAACGCTTTGAGAAGTACATCTTGCCCCACTACAACGAGCTGGCCGAGGCGCTGCACCCGCATGACAAGATTCTGGGCGTTCACTTCGACGCCAAGATGCGGCCCCTGGCGCAGGCCGTAGCCGGCTCCAAACTCGACTTCATCGAAGCGTTCACGCCCGTACCGACCGGCGACATGAGCGTGGCCGAGGCCCGCGCGGCCTGGCCCGGCAAAGCCCTGTGGATCAATTTTCCGTCCACCCTGCATCTGGAACCGCCAGAAGTCATCGAACAGGCGACGGCTGAAATCTTGCGCCAGGCCGCGCCTGGCGACCGCTTTTTGATTGGGATCACCGAGACTGTGCCCGTGGAACGGTGGCAGGCGAACTATACTGCCATTATGCGGGCTATTCAACGACAAGGCCGGCTGCCGATAGGTTGAGCCGGCAGGGATCGCCCATGCCGCAATATTACTATTCCGCGCTGCTTTTCGTCGCTGCTTTCGCCGCCGCGATGCTGGTCGCCATTACCTGGCGCCGTCGCTCTGCCACCGGCGCGCTGCCGTTCATCTTCCTGATGACCGGCCTCTTCTCGTGGGCGCTCGGCTACGGGTGCGAGCTATTGGCGCGCGATCTGCCGGCCATGCGCGTCTGGACGCGCGTCGAATACCTGGGCATCGCCACTTCGCCGGCATTCCTGTTCATCATGACTTTGCAGTACATCGGCAAAGACAATCTCCTGACGCGCAGGAATGTGATCCTGCTCTTCGTGATCCCCGTGGTCACGATGATCTTGAATTTCACCAACGAACTCCACTACTTCTACTACACGGCTGTCGGACTAGACGTCCATGGCTCAGTCATGCTGCAAGCGCTCACCCCTGGCCCCTGGTACTACGTGCACGTCGCGTTTTCCTACTCCATGATGCTTGCCAGCCTGTTGCTGCTGTTGCGAAGCATCCTGCGCGGCGCATCCACCTATCGCGCCCAGGCCATCGTCATGTTCGGCGGTCTGCTGATCCCATTCGTAGCGAACTTCCTGTATGTCCTGCAAGTTCGCCCCTTCGGACACCTGGACATCACGCCCTTCGCGTTCATCATCTCCGGCTGCATCATTGCCTGGGGCATGTTCCGCTATCAACTCTTCGATCTGGCGCCTATCGCCCGCAGCAGCGTCATCGAGGGAATGCAGGACGCCATGCTGGTAGTTGACGCGCGCCAGCATCTGGAAGATTTCAACCCGGCCGCCGGCCGGCTCTTCGGCTGGGCGCGTTCGCCCATTGGTCTGCCCATCTCCGACGCGCTGCACGACTGGCCTGAAGCCGGTCTACTATGTCAAATCTCGGACTCGCGGGCGGTGGAGATACAGCGGCAGACCGACGAGGAGACGCGCTACTATGAGATTGCCTCCTCCCAACTGATCGGCCGGCATGCCTCTCTCCTGGGCTGCGTCGTCATCTTCCGCGACATCACCGAGCGCAAGCGCGCCGAAGCAGAGCTGCGCCAGGCCAAAGCCCTGGCCGAAGAGCGCAGCGAAGCCGCCGAGGCCGCCAACATTGCCAAGAGCCAATTCCTGGCAAACATGAGCCACGAGCTACGCACACCGCTCAACAGCGTGATCGGACTGACTACCCTGCTCCGCGAGACGAAACTGAGCGCGGAACAACGCGATTGGATCGAAACCATTCAGGCCAGTGGAGATGCCCTGCTCCACTTGATCAGCGATATTCTGGACTTCTCGAAGATTGAATCCGACAGACTGGGGATTCAAAACCGGCCCTTCAACTTGCGCTCTTGCATCGAGTCGGCCTTTGATTTACTCGTCATGAAGGTCATGGAAGAAGACCTGGACGTCGCCTATCAGATCGAGGACGGATTGCCGGCCATGGTGATCGGCGATCCCGACCGCCTGCGCCAGGTCCTGGTCAACCTGCTGACCAACGCCATCAAGTTCACAGAACGCGGCGAAGTGATCCTGACCGTGGCGCGCGCCCCGGAGAGCCCGGCGCCGGCCGACATGCCCTCCGCCAGCACATTCCTCTTCACCGTCCGCGATACCGGCCCCGGCATTCCGCCTGAACAGATGCATCGCCTGTTCAAACTGTTCAGCCAGTTGGATGGGTCCAGCACGCGCAAATATGGGGGCGTGGGCCTGGGATTGGCGATCAGTCGGCGTTTGGTGGAATTGATGCACGGCGTCATCTGGGCAGAAAGCGACGGCGTGCCGGGACATGGCAGCAAGTTCCACGTGCGACTGCCCATGGAAGCGGCCGCCGAGCAGCCGGCCGGGCCAACCGCCGATCCCCAATGGGCCGGGCGACACGCTCTGGTCATAGACGGGCATACTGCCAGCGGCGGGATCCTCTGCCGCCAGTTGACTGCCTGGGGCATAACTTGCGACGTGCAGCCGTCGGTCGCGCAGCCCGGTACCAGCTTCCAGCGCAGCGATAGTCTCGACGTCATCTTCCTGGATAGCAGCCTGCTGGAATCGAACAGCAACGCGCTGCTCCTCTCTTGGGAAATGCGCCGGCGACGCGGCGACGCGACGGGGATAGCTCTGGTCATCCTGACCCGATGGGGCATCCGTCCGACCTTACCCAACGGGCTGCAGGCGGACGCGTTTCTCAACAAGCCGGTCAAACTCGCCCAACTGAATGGCATCTTGCAGAGCGCCTTTTCGCCGCGACCGGCCGGCGACGCCACGCCACAAGCGCCGCAGACGACCGACGAGGCGCGTGTCAGCCCGGCCTTACGCATCCTCCTGGCCGAAGACAATAGCTTCAGTCAGAAAGTGATCCTCTTGATGATCCAGAGGCTGGGCTATGCGGCCGACTGCGTCGCCAGCGGCACAGAAGCCCTGGAGGCATTGCGCCGGCAAGACTATGACGTGGTCTTGATGGATGTCATGATGCCCGACTTGGACGGAATAGAGACGACCCGGCGCATCCGCGCCGAATGGCCGGTCAATCGGCAACCGCGTATCATCGCCCTGACAGCCCACGCCATTATCGGCGACAAAGAGCGCTTCCTGGCCGCCGGCATGGACGACTATTTGAGCAAGCCGCTGCACATTGACAATCTGGATGCGGCCTTGCAGCGCGTCCAGCCAACGAACAATCCGACATCGCGCTAACGCGACGCCAGATAGCCGGCGATCATTTCGGCGTAGGCTTTCGCGCCTTCCGGACGAATATGCACGCCATCCTCATAGAAGAATTCAGGATGGCCGGCGCTGGCGCCATACCAGTCTATCAACTCGACATTCGGATAGCGCGCCGCGCCATCCGCGATCACGCCGTTATTCGCCTCTTGCCACTGGCGCGGCACCTTCAGCGTCACAAAGATCACGCGCCCCACGCCCTTCAACAGCGCCATCATCTCGTCGAATTGCGCGGCCTCAAAAGTCCCATTGTTCCCAATCTGGATGACAACCGTATTGCCCAGCAGGCCGGCCGCCCGACGCGAGCGCAGCACCTCTATCGCCGCGTCCACCTGCCGACCATACGCTGCATCCACCGTAATATCCCCAAACAGTTGCCCCAGATCGCCGGCCGCGCCCAGCATCACCGAATCGCCAATTGCCGTGATATGCTCGGTGTTGCTCACCTTCGCGGCGCGCTTGGGCGTCGCCGTCGCCTGCGAGCGCACGGCTACCGCCGGCCGGGTCGTCGGCTGCGCCTCGGCAATCACCAGCTCTTCCGACTCTTCTTCCGGCTGCGGCGCGGGGGTCGGCGCAACCAAGGCGGCGACCGTCGGCCGCGTCCCCACCGTCTTCGGCGCTGCCGGCGCCGACCGGGCCGCCACGACGCCGCCCGGATTCATGGCCGGCAATAACTCCTGCATCCGGCCGCGCAACGCGGCCAACATGAGCAGGCCGGCCAGAACGGCCATAACAAGGGCCACGCGAAATAGTCTGGACAGTAATTCGTCCATACGCTGAACAGATCTCCGTGTTATTTGATTTTCCGCTCGTTGAGAGGATTGCCGCCGGCGTCTTTCTCCGCCTGATCTGGCGGATTCAGCGCGCCGAGCTGGGCTGCGATGAGTTGTGCGTACAGGCGCGCCCCTTCCGGACGCAGGTGCATACCGTCATCCCAGAAATACTCTGGATGATCCACGCTGGCGGCGTACCAATCCACCAGCACCGCATTGGGAAAGCGCTTCACGCCCTCGGCCAGGACCGCGTTATTGGGATCCTGCCACGCGCGCGGCACCTTCAGATTGATGATGATCACGCGCCGACGATCAGCCAGTTCAGAGAGCATATCACTGAGCATCTTGGCATTGAACAGGCCGTTGTTGCCGACCTGCACGATAATGACTTCGCTCAACAAGCCGGCCTCACGCCGCGCCCGCACAATCTCAATCACCGAGCCGACATGCCGGCCAATGGCCGCGTCAATGGTCAGGCTGCCCAACGTCTGCGCCATCTCCTTGGTCGCGCCCAACATGACCGAGTCGCCAATCGCCATGATGTAGGTGAGCGTCACCGGCTGGCTGGTTTCCACCCCCGGCGTTGAATCCGGCGAGCGCGTCGGCGCGAGGGTCGCGAGCGGAGCGCGCGTCAGGGAGCGCGTCGGCAAATCGGGCCGGCCGAAATCTTGCTCCGGATTGAGCGTGGGACGCGGCGCGACGCCGGTCGGCGTGAAGGTCGCGGCGAAGGTAGCCGTCGGGTGCAGGTTCGGCGCTGTCACGCTGCCGGCCGCCAGCGTCGGGCCGTTCGTCGGCGACGCGACCGGCAAGACCGTCGGCGAGACCGTCACGGGCGGCGTCGGCGTGTCGGTGCTGGCCGACACAATGCCCTGGAAGGACGCAACTGCCAGGTATTCCGGCGGCGGAGGCGGCTGCGCGCCGGCGACCGAGATGCCCAGCGCCAGCGTGGACACCGTCACGGCGCCGGCCAGCGAACCCCAGCGCGCTCCCAACCACCAACGCCGCCGGCCGCGCGCTTCCCGCAAGCTCTGCCAGGCGCGCCCCAGGGCGCCGTTGCGAATCGGCGTCTCCACAAAACGATAGGACAATTCCGCCACCAGCACCGTGAGCGCAAAGCGCAAGACCGCCAGGGGCAGCCCGTCCAACGCCACATCGAGCTGCGGGCGCGTGATCATGAAGATCGGCCAGTGCCACAAATAGATGCCATAGGAGCGTTGACCGATCCAACGCAGCGGGGCGAAATCGAGCACGGCCGGCCCCCAACGCGCATCAGGATGCACCGCCGCGGCGATCGCGGCCGCCGTCGTCAGGGAGATCAGCGTGAAGCCGCCCAGATACAGGAATGGGGAATACTCGTGGAAGAAGATGCAGTACAGGGTGAGATCAGCCAGCGCCCCAAAGGCGACGGCGTCCAGCAACGCCGGCCGCGCCGTGCCACGCAACTGCGCCGGGTTCCACAGGAACGCCAGGGCCACGCCGATCAACAGGCCGGCGGCACGCGTGTCCGTGCCGTAATAGACCCGCGACGGGTCCACATTGGGATTGTATAGCAGCACCATCAACGCGGTGGAGGCCACAATGCCCAGGCCAACCGCCGGCAGCACGAAGCGCCCGCGGCCGGGCCGCAGCCCCAGGGTCAGCAACAGCGGCCAGCACAGGTAGAACTGCTCTTCGACGGCCAATGACCAGAGATGTCGCAAGAGCGACGGCCGGCCCACCGCCTCGAAATAGGACTGGCGGCTGAAAATGAGATACCAGTTGCTCACGTAGCCGAGGGCGGCGAGAGTATCGCCACGCAGGCCGGCCACCTCATCGCGCAGGAAGATCACCGCGAAGCCCAGCGTTCCCAGGAGGAGCAAGAAGAGAGCCGGCAAGAGGCGCCGAGCGCGCCGCAGCCAGAATCCACCCAGGTGGATCGTGCCGGTCTTACGCCACTCCTTCAGTAGCAGCGTGGTGATCAGATAGCCGCTGATGACGAAGAAGATCTCGACGCCCAGGAAGCCGCCGCGAAACCAGGTCACGTCGGCATGGTAGAGCAACACAAGGATCACCGCGAACGCGCGCAGGCCATCCAGTCCGGGCAGATAGGACGGCTGCGCGCCTGTATTTTCGGCTGCATTTGTCGCTGGCGCTTTCAACATAGGCCTCTCGAAAGATCCGGCGCGGCCAACCCCAGACGCGCCCAATTGCCTCTCACCTCCCCAGCCG
>CAIQJD010000264.1 GCA_903872005.1 uncultured bacterium
CATTGACGTGACCGAAGCCGCCGGCGCCGGCCTGCAGCTCTCGCATCTCAGCGCCAAACCGGGTTCGTCGCCGCGCGCCTGGAACCGCTGCATGGAGGCCGTCCACCTGGCCCGCTCGCGCGGCCACGACGCGCAATGCGACATGATCGCCTACACGGTCGGCCCGGGCCTCCTCATCACCATCCTGCCTAACTGGGCCACGGCCGGCGCCATCTCCGAAATCCAGGCGCGCCTGCGCGATCCGCAGGTGCGCGAGCAGTTGAAAGCGCAGTCCGACCGCTACTGGTTCCTGTTCTACTACCGTGAATGGGACAAGTTGACCCTGACCGGCAACCGCAGCCATCCCGAATGGACCGGCAAGACCTTCCGCGAGATCGGCGAGCTGGCCGGCAAAGACCCCTTTGACTGCGTCTACGACATCCTGGCCGACGAAGGCGAAACCATGGGCGAGACCAAGATCAACGGCGTCCTTTTCTCCGAAGGCGACATCCAGGAATGGATCACCGATCCACTCTTTTCCATCGCCTCGGATGGCGTGGCTGCGATGGAAGTCGGCCCCAGCACGCGCTTCACTTTCCACCCGCTCAACTACGGCTGGGTCCCAACGGTCGTCCAGAAATGGGTGCGCGAGGTGCGCATCTTCAGCCTGGAGACGGCCATCCGCAAGATGACGTCATTGCCGGCGTCACGTTTCGGCCTCTTCGACCGCGGCCTGCTGCGCGCCGGCATGGCGGCGGATGTGATCGTCTTCGACCCGGCCCAGTTCAAGACCCGCGCCACCTACCTGAAACCCAACGTCTATGCCGAAGGCATGGATGATGTCATCGTCAACGGCCAATTCGCCATGCAAGCTGGCAAGCCGACCGGCGCGCTGGCCGGCCGCGTGTTGTAGGCTTCGGAAGTCTTGCAGACTTCCGAAGCCTGGCCCTGCAGGAGGCTCGCATGTTCGACATCCTCATCCGCAACGGGACGATCATGGACGGACTTGGCAATCCCGGCTTCCCGGCTGACCTCGCCATCGAGGGCGACCGCATCGTCGCCATCGGCCGGCTGGACGGCGCCGAAGCCAAGACGGTCGTGAACGCCGCCGGCAAAATCGTCTCTCCCGGCATCGTAGACATCCACTCGCACACCGACCGCACCATCCTCGGCAACCGCGAGGCGGTCAGCAGCCTGTATCAGGGCGTCACCACCGAGATCGTCGGCAACTGCGGCATGACCTACGCGCCGGTCTGCGACTTCAGTCGCGCCGCCATGGCCGGCCTGGTCGTCTGCTTCTGCCCCGGCGTGCCGGTGGACTGGTCCACCTTCGGCGAATTCACGGCGCGCGTCCAGGAAGGGACGGCGGTCAACCTGGCGCTGCAAGTCGGCCATAATGCCCTGCGCCGCGCTGCCATCGGCATGGAAGACCGGCCGGCCACCGAAGATGAGCTGCGCTACATGGAGAACCTGGCTGCCGAGGCGCTGGACAACGGCGCGCTGGGCCTCTCCTTCGGACTGGAGTTTCTCCCCGGCCGCGCCGCGGACGCCGAGGAGCTGCGCCGGCTCTGCGCCGTGGCCGCCAAACGCAACAAGATGACCAGTTGGCACGTCCGCAACCGCGACCGCAAGTTCGAGGAAGCCGTGCAGGAAGCCATTGACGTGACCGGCGCGGCCGGCGCCGGCCTGCAGCTCGCTCACCTCAGCGCCAAGCCCGGCTCCTCGCCGCGCGCCTGGAACCGCTGCATGGAAGCCGTGCGCCTGGCCCGCTCTCGCGGCCAGGATATCCAGTGCGACATGATCGCCTACACCGTCGGCCCCGGCCTCCTCTCGACCATCCTGCCCAACTGGGCGCACCAGGGCACGATCCCGGAAATTCAGGCGCGGCTGCGCGATCCCGAGACGCGCAAGAAGCTCATCGCCCAATCCGACCGCTACTGGTTCCTCTTCTACTTCCGCGAGTGGGACAAGCTGACCCTGACCGGCAATCAGACCCATCCCGAATGGGTCGGCAAGACGTTCCGCGAGCTGGGCGAAATCGCCGGCAAAGACCCCTTCGAGGTCGTGTACGACATCCTGGCCGACGAGGGCGAGAAGATGGACGAGTGCGGCGTCAATGGCGTCCTCTTCTCAGAAGGCGACATCATCGAATGGCTCTCCGACCCGCTCTTCTGCATCGCCTCGGACAGCCTGGCGGTGCGAGATAGCGGCCCGACGGTCAAATATGCCTTCCATCCCCTCGACTACGGCTGGGTTCCTACGGTGGTGCAGAAGTACGTCCGCGAGCTGCGCTCGTTCAGCCTGGAGACGGCCATTCAGAAGATGACGTCGCAGCCGGCGTCCCGTTTCGGGCTATACGACCGCGGCCTGTTGCGCGCCGGCGCCAAAGCCGACGTCATCATCTTCGACCCGGCGCAATTCAAGTCGCGCGCCACGTACACCAAGCCCAACGTCTACGCCGAAGGGATGGACTACGTTCTGATCAACGGGAAGTTCGCCCTGCAGCAAGGCAAACCAACCGGCACGCTGGCCGGCCGCGTATTGTAGAGGCGACCAAATGCGAGTGACCATCACGCTGGACGACGAGTTGATACAGCGGGCGCAGCAGCTTTCGGGCATCGAAAACAGGAGCGAGCTGATTCGCGCTGCCTTGCAAGCTCTCATCACTTGCCAATCGCAGGCCCGCCTGCGGGCATTGCGCGGCAAGCTCCAATGGGAAGGCAATCTGGATGAGATGAGACAAGGCCGCGATTTCTTGCGCCAATAGTTCTGCCGCATGCGCGGCGTTGAAACGCGACAAAAATCGGGAGACGAGAAAATGACCCAACCACATCCCCACGCGGTACACCGGTCTTGGGACCGCGACTACTCCACCATCGTCCGCACCGACGGCGTCTATCTGTATGACGACCGCGGCCGGCGCTACATAGACGCCACCGGCGGCTCATCCGTCGTCGTCACCATCGGACACGGCGTCCAGGCCATCAACGACGTCATGTACGAGCAATCCAAACAGTTCAACTTCTATCCGGCCCACGCCTTCTCCAACAAACCCTTCCAGGACCTGTCCGACCTGATTGTCTCGCTGGCCCCCGGCGGCCTGAAAGACGCGTCCAAAGTCTGGATCACCTGCACCGGCACCGATGCCACCGACGACGCCGTGCGCCTGGCCCGCCAATACTGGGCCGAGAAGGGGCGCATGAGCAAGTATCTCACCATTTGTCGCTGGCAAGCGTTCCACGGCAACAACATCGCCGTCGCCGGCTTCTCCGGCCTCACCCAGCGCCGCGCCATCTTCGCGCCCATGTTCATCGAATCGCCGCACATCCCGCCGGCCTACTGCTACCGCTGCCACTACGACATGACCTACCCGTCCTGCGGCCTCAAGTGCGCCCGGGCGCTGGAATCCACCATCCGCCAGGTCGGCCCGGACAACGTCATGGCCTTCATCGCCGAGCCGGTCGTCGGCGCGGCCCTGGGCGCGGTGCCGGCTCCCGATGGCTACTTCCAGGTCATCCGCGAGATCTGCGACAAGTACGACGTCCTCTTCATCTCCGACGAAGTGATGACCTGCTTCGGCCGCACCGGCAAACTGTGGGGCATCGAGCATTGGGGCGTGACCCCGGACATCATCGCCGCCGCCAAGGGCATGTCCAGCGGCTACACCCCGCTCTCGGCCATCATCGCCAAAGATAGCGACTGGCAGCCCTTGATCGCCAACAACACGCCCAACAAAGCCGGCCACACCCTCAACGCCAACGCGGTCTCCAGCGCCGGCGGCATCGCCGTCATCAACTACCTGCTGCAAGAGAATCTGGTGCAGCGTTGCGCCGACATGGGCGCCTATATGTTGGAGCAGATGAAAGAAAAGCTCCTGCGCCACCGCATTGTCGGCGACGTGCGTGGCAAGGGCCTGATGGTCGGCTTCGAGATGGTGCAGGACAAGGCGACCAAGGCGCCATTTGACGCGAAAGCGCGCCTTTCTGGCCTGGTGGAAAAAGAAGCCTTCGCGCGCGGCGTCATCACCTATGCCTGCACCGGCACGGTAGACGGCGTCCTGGGCGACATGACGCTCCTGGCCCCCCCGCTCATCATCAACAAAGATCAGGTGGATGAAATCGTCCATGTCTTGGACGAATCGCTCAGCGCAATCGAGGCGAAGCTGTAGATCGTCCCCGATAGACGCGAAAGAAGCGACTCCGAGGCCCAATAGCCTCGGAGTCGCTTCCTTAACATCCGTTTCCGACGCCGGCCTCACGCCCGGGTGTGTTTCACATTTTGGGAGACGGGCATCGGGGCTGTCGTAGCCTAGCCCCTTGTGGGCGCTTTGGCCCGGGTCAGACGCGCACAAGGCGCTTGGCTACACACGCGCCCGAAAACTGAAACACACCCTTCACGCCCCGCCGGCTTGCCCCGCCCCACCGGCCGGCATCGCCGGCGCGGCCTTGCGCCGCACCACCAGGACCACCCAGCCGACGATGACGCCAAACAGCACGGCCGTCAGGGCAAAGGCGGCGCGCAGCCCCAGCGCCGTCGCCAGAGAAGCCGCGAGCAGGGGGCCAATAGCCCGGCCGGCCGCATTGACCGAGTTGCTGATGCCATAGACCGCGCCCTGCTGCCCTTCCGGGATCGAGCGCGCCAGAATGGCATTGGCCGTCGGCAGAAGCCCGCCGGTGAAGAGGCCGGTCAGCGCGCCGGCCACGAAGAGCAATCCGAGGCTGGGCGAGAGCGCCTGTCCCAGGTAGCCCAACATCGCGCCGATGCTGCACACCAGCAGGACATTGCGATAGCCACGCCGATCCGACAGCCGGCCAATCACGGCCGCCGAGATGGCGCTGGCGACGGCGGTCAGAGCCAGGATGGAGCCGGTCGCGGTATTGATGCGCTCCGGGGAATCCCCCATCATTTCCACGAGCAACGGCAGCAGCGGGCTGGACGCCGAGTTCGCCATGTAGATGCCGAAGAGCGTGACCAGCGCGCCCAGCACCGGCAGCGAGCGAAACATGGTATTGACGCTGGAACGAATCAACTGCCGGCCGGCCGGCATTCCCGCCGGGCGCACGAACTTCTCCTGCACGATCAACAGGATCAAGAAGCCGGCGATCACCAAGAGCGCGCCGCTGGCGCCAAAAGCCCAGCGATACCCGAAATGATCGGCCACCAGACCGCCGATGAGCGGCCCGACGGAGGTGCCGGCATACACCGCCACCTGCATCATCCCCAGCGCGAAGCCGGCCTCCGCGGCCGGCACGAAGCACGCCACCAGCGTGATGAAAGCGGGGATCGTGCCGGTAAAGACGCCCTGCAAGAGGCGCAACACCAATAACTGTTGCGGGTTAACACTGAAGGCCATCAGTGTCGTGAGGACTGCCCCGCCAAAGGCCGCCCGCTCCACCATGAGCTTGCGGCCGTACCGGTCGGCCAGGATACCCCAGATGGGCGATACGACCGCCATCGAGATGGACGGCACCGAGGAGAGCAGTCCAGTCCAAAGCTCTACTTGATGCAGCTCGGTGATGCCCAGGTCGCGCAGATAGAAGGCCATGAAGGGAAAAGAGGCGCTGAAGCCGGCGATGCACAGAAACTGCGACAGCCATGCCGCAGCCAGGTTGACTTTCCAATGACGCATGGACTCGTCTCGACTGCAAGATTGGCTGCTATTATACTCCCAAGCCGGCTATTTGTCACTTTGACTTAGCCCGCCGGCGGCCTATAATGCAATGATGTAAGTATGCCTACAGTAGCATAAGACCCTATGGGCGTAAGTTCAAGATAATTGTCTTGATTTTGGAGCAGACACGGAAAAATGACCATTGCCATTGTCGCTGACAGCACATGCGACCTCGACGCGTCGCACATCGCCGGCCTGCCCATCACCGTCGTGCCTCTCTACATCAACGTAGATGGGCGCAGCTACCTGGATGGCGTGGACCTCTCGCACGCCCAATTCTATGAAGGGCTGCCGCGCTATCGCACCCACCCGACCACTTCTGCTCCCAGCATCGGGACCATGGTCGCGCTCTATCGCCGGCTCCTGGCCGAAGGCACCGACGGCATCGTCTCTATTCACATCGCCGACTCGCTCAGCAACACCGGCAATGTGGCGCGCCTGGCCGCCCAGGCCATGCCCGAAGTCCCCATCGCCGTCGTGGACTCCGGGCAGATCACGCTGGGGATCGGGCACATCATCTTGGCTGCCGGCGAAGCAGCCCGCGCCGGCGCAGACGTCGCGGCCATCGTCGCTCGCTGCAATGATCTGCGGCGGCGCAGCTACACCTTTGCCGCCGCAGACACGCTGGAATATCTGCGGCGCAGCGGCCGGCTCTCCCGCGTCCAGGCCAGCCTCGGCTCCATCCTGAGCGTCAGACCCATCTTGAAGATGCACGACGGCGTGGCCGATGTCGAACGGCCCCGCAGCAGCAAGAAAGCGATGGAACGCCTCATCGGCCTGACACGCGATCTCGGCCGGTTGGAGCGCCTTTCCATCCTGCACGGCCACGCCCCACAGCGGGCCGAAGAGCTGCGCGAGCTGGCCCATGACTACTTCCCCACGGGCCAGAAGCCGCTCTGTGTCGAGGTAACGCCGGCCATCGGCGCGCACGTCGGCCCAAACTCCGTCGGCCTCTCGTGCCTCGTCGCGGCCGAGTAATCGGTTGCCCATAGGAGGATGACAATGACATTCCTTGAAGTGTATGCCCTTGCGATCCTGGCCGTCCTCGCCTACATGACCCTGTTATGGGTCATCAGCCTGGCGCTGCGAAACTCCAGCATCGTGGACATCTTCTGGGGCGCCGGCTTCGTCCTGCTGAACTGGTTCTACTTCTTCATGGCCCCCGACGGCCTGCCGGCGCGCAAATGGCTGATCGGCGCCCTGGTCACCATCTGGGGATTGCGCCTCTCCCTGTACATCCTGTACCGCAACTGGGGCAAGCCGGAGGACTTCCGCTATCGCAAGTGGCGCGAAGAAGCTCCCGGCAAATGGTGGTGGCAGAGTTTCTTCAAGGTCTTCGTCCTGCAAGGCGCGCTGCTGTGGCTCATCTCCGCCCCGCTGTTGGCCGCGCAGATCGGCAAAACGCCGCGTCTGACCGCGCTGGATTTCATCGCCATCGCGGTGTGGGCCATCGGCTTCTTCTTCGAGGCCGTTGGGGACATCCAGATGGCGCGCTTTAAGGGCAATCCGGCCAACAAGGGCAAGGTGCTCAACGACGGCGTATGGCGCTACACGCGCCACCCCAACTACTTCGGCGACGCCACGCAGTGGTGGAGCTACTACCTGCTCGCGGCGTCGGCCGGCGGTTGGTGGGCCATCCTCAGCCCGATCATCATGACCACCCTGCTCTTGCGCGTCTCTGGCGTCGCCCTGCTCGAAAAGACCCTGAAAGAGACCAAAC
This sequence comes from uncultured bacterium, assembly GCA_903872005.1. The sequence continues at coordinate 7,371 of CAIQJD010000264.1, forward strand.
CCGAATATCGCGACTACATCGAACGCACCAGCGCCTTCATCCCGTGGTTCCCACGCTCGCGTCCCAGATCGTAGCCCAATCTGCCCACAAGGAGAACTTCCATGATCCTCAATATCCTGCACATCATCGCCGCCATCGGGACCATCGGCACGGGCTTGCTGGCCCTGGTGCGCCCCCAGGCCGCCCAGGGATTCACCGGCCTGACCATCGCCGGCCCGCGCGGCGTGACCGAGGTACGCGCCGTGCTGGGCGGCCTCTTCGTCGCATTAGGCGCGGCCGGCTTCATCTTCGGATCGGCCGCCTACCAGACCCTCGGCCTCGGCTATCTGGCAATCGCCGGCGTGCGCCTGGTCTCGATATTCCTGGACAAATCGGCGGTGCAATCCAACTGGATCAGCCTGGCGGTCGAAGTCGTCTTTGGGATCATTCTCATTCTGCCCGCATAGCGTGAGCTGTCATGTCCATCGCCATCGTCACCGACAGCACTGCCGACTTGACCGATGAGATCATCGGAGCGCGCCCCATTACGGTCGTCCCATGCTACACTAACGTAGACGGCCGCAGTTGCCTGGACGGGATCGAGTTGACGCGCGCCGAATTCTACCGCCAGTTGCCCTTCTACCGCGTCGCGCCGACCACCTCCGCGCCCAATGCGGAAGCGTTTGCGACTCTATTCAGCCGGCTCGTAGCGCAAGGGGTCGCCTCCATCGTCTGCATCTGCGTCCCGGATTCCCTCAGCAACACTTGCAACGCGGCGCGCATGGCCGCGCGAAATGTCCCCGAAGCATCCGTGACCGTCCTGGATTCGGGGCAACTCTCGCTGGGCATCGGGCATATTGTCCTGGCCGCCGGCGACGCGGCC
>CAIQJD010000265.1 GCA_903872005.1 uncultured bacterium
CACGACCGTCGTGCCATGGATCGCGACCGAATACCCGAACCGTTCGTTCGCCTGGCCGTCTTCGGCGACCAGTTTCGCGATGAGGCCCCAATTGCCCGCGCCGCCGACGTTGCGCCCATACAGGTAAGCGGCGCCCTGCTTCGCCTTGCTGTCTATAGCGGCGTCGGGCGCGCCCACCACCATGACATTTCCGCTGACGGCAATGGCCGAGCCGAAGACATCATCAGCCCCGCCGTCGGCCGGGAAGACCCGCTGCATGCCCAATGCTACGGCGCTGGCGTTCAGAGCGCCCTGGGCAGCGGCCGGCGCGGCCGGCGCGAGGGCCAAGACCACGAGCGCCAATAGGATGACACGAGACGCGACCCGGCATTCCCTCGGACAGCATACCCTGATGTTCATGGCCTTCCCGCCTCTCTATCGAACAGTGCTTGTGGCTGCAACGGGGATACCCAATGCATCCATTATACATACACCCTTTTGGCATTGTCAACAATTTGACGACGCGCTCGCCGGCCGCAAATAGCCGCCGCCCACATGTCTCTCCCTGCGGCCGGCGGCCTAAACTTCGGAAATCTTGCAGACTTCCGAAGTTTAGGCCCCCCAGGCTACTGCAGCAACTGCTGGATGTAGATAGCGTCGGCCTTGGCCTGCCCGACAGCGGAGATGAAATGGATGTCCAGCTCGCCATCGGTCACGGCCACGTAGAAGACGACGTCCGGCGCGGCCTTGTTCTTCGCCCCGCCGGCGGCGATGAACGGGTCGTAGTTCGAGACACAGATCTTGTTCTCGGCCATGATCGTGAACCTGCGCTTGCCGGCCGCGTTCCAATACGTTTCGGCGTACTTGAAGGCGATGCGGTAGCGTCCGTTGGGGACGACGAAGCGGTAGCCCGGCCGCGCCGCGCCCGTCCACAGCCGCTCCGACTGGTAGAGCTTGTCGTCTTCCGTGCCGGCGATACCCGCCGAGACGACGCGCCCGATGCCGCCCACGTAGCCCCAGGGCGTGGTGCCGGGGGTGATCGGCACGCCGGGCAGCCAGGAGCGGTCGGCGACCCACAGGTTGCCGGCCGTGTCCACGTAGCGGGGGCCGGCGCTGTTCACCCGCAGGCTGTATGGCGTGAAGACGTAAGCGGCCCCCGACACCACGTCGGGAAGCCCGTAATCCCTGGACGCGCCGGCCACGAAGGTCGTCCCGTCTATGGCCACGTCAACGCCTAACCACGCGTAATCCGCACCGGCCGGGTCGTACACCTTCGCAATTGGCCCCCACTCATTGACGCCGGTCGAATCTCGTCCGAAGACATACACCGCGCCCTGATACTGCTGGGTGATGCTGGCGTAGATTGCGCCGACCACGATGGTGTTCCCGCTGATCGCCACGGACCAGCCGAAGAAGAACCCCCCGAGGCCATCTGGCGCGGCCAGCCGCTTGACCTGACCCCATTGGCCGGCGCCGCCCGCATCACGCTCGAAGATGTATGCCGAGCCGCCATCAACGACCTTGCCGCCGTGGGCGACAGACTCGCTCGCTCCCACCACGACCGTGTCCCCGCTGATGCCGACTGAGATGCCAAAATAACCCGACCAGTAGGGAAGCTCAGCGACCAGCTTCTTGATCTGCCCCCACTGGTTGACGCCGCCGGCGTCACGACTGAACAGGTAGACCGCGCCGGCGTGCCCATACCCGCGCACGTCCGCGTAGATGGTGCCGACGGCAATGGTGGCGCCGTCAATCGCGGCCGAGGCGCCGAACATGTCCTCGGCAACGCCATCGTCGGCAGTCAGCTTGGCAACCATGCCCCAGTTCCCAGAGCCGCCGACGTTGCGCCCGAAGACGTAGGCCGCCCCCTGGTCCTCTTTGCCATCTATCGTGGCGTGGATCGCGCTTACCACGATGGTTCCGCCGGAGACGGCAACGGACGCCCCGAAGCAATCCTCTATCGCTCCGTCAGGAGCCGAGAGTTTCTTGGCCTGACCCCACATGCCCAGACCGCCGGCGTCGCGCTCGAAAATGTACGCCGCGCCCGGCCTACCGTTATAGTGGTCATACGCGCCGATGACAACCGTTGTGCCGTAGATGGCAACAGAAGAGCCGAAGTAGTCCTCCGCGACGCCATCGTCGGCAATCAGTTTCTTGATCAGGCCCCAAGCGCCGGGGCCGCCGACGTTACGGCCGTACAGGTAGGCCGCGCCCTGATACTCCTCTTCGTCTACCGTAGCCTGGTACGAGCCGACTACCATCATGTCCCCGCTGATGGCGATGGCCCCACCAAAGAAACCGCCATCCTGACCATCGGTCGGGACGATCTTCTTCATCCCCAGCGACAAGGCGGTGGCGCTGACGTCTCCCTGGGGAGCGTTGGTGACCGGCCCCTGCGCCGGCAGAGCGGGCAGCGCGAGATGCCACCCGTCAAACGTGGGCGGGGCTGGTTCCTGGGCTGCGGCCGGCGCGGCCGGCGTCAGGGTCAAAATCAACAGCGCCAAAACGACCAGGCGGGAAAAGATGCGTCGCCTCTGCGACAAACCATGCTGGCTTTTCATTGCCTCTTCATCTCCCTGTAACAAGATACCCGGCAAAAAACGCGGACTCAATGTAACCATTGTATTACCCATCTTCCGTATTGTCAACGGTCTGAGGAGCGAGGGTGTGTTTCAATTTTTGGGCGTGTGTAGCCTGGCGCCTTGTGCGCGTCTGACCCGGGCCAAAACGCCCACAAGGGCTAGGCTACGACAGCCCCGATACTCGTCCCCCAAAATGTGAAACACGCCAGGCGCGCACGCCGCGCCGTCCACCCCAAAAGACATCGCCCGCAGGTTGCTGCTCCTGCGGGCGATGCGCGGCGCTAACAGCGTGGACGGGCTATCTCTGCCACAACTGCTGGATGTAGATCGCGTCGGCCTTGGGATCTCCGAAGCCGGCCAGCTTGATGAAGTCCATATCCATCACGCCATCCAACACGTCCACCCGGCACGAGATGTCCGGCGCGGCCGTGTCTCTGGCCCGGCCGGCGGCCAGGAAGGGATCATAGTTCATCAGGCACACTTTCTTCTCGATCAGCACATTGAACCGGCGCTTGGCTGCGGCCGTCCAGTAGGTCTCCGCGTACTTGAACATGACCCGATAATGGCCGTTGGGAACCATGAACTGGTAGCCCGGCCGCGCCGTCGAAGTCCAGTAGCGCTCCGACTGATAGAGGAAGTCGTCGTCAGTGTTGGCGATGGGCCGGTTGACGGCGCGCAGCGTGCCGAAGATGTAGCCCCAGAAGGGCGACCACACCTTCGACGGCCACGGTCGGTCGGCTTCCCAGTTGTTGCCGGCCTGGTCAATATACTTCGGGCCGCCAACATTGACGCGCAGGAAGAAGGGGCCGAAGATGTAGGCCGCGCCAGAGGCATCGCCCTCAAAGCTGGCATCCCGCGCGCCGGCCACGATGGTGAGATTATCAATCGCCACCGATTGGCCGAGGCGATCGTCTTCCTGACCGTCTTTAGCGATCTCCTTGCCAATCTGGCCCCAGGCGTTGGTTCCGCCGACATTGCGCCCAAAGGCATAGACCACACCCTTCGGGACGCGGCCAACGGTACCCTCATGCGCGCCGATCGCGATGACCGAACCGCTGATGGCTACCGAGCCGCCGAAATCGTCGTTGTACCCGCCATCGGCAGCGACCAGGCGCAACGATAGATCCCAGTGATTGGCGCCGCCCAGGTTGCGCTCGTAGACGTACGCCTCGCCCTGCATTTCGTTGCCCCGGACATTCGCTTCGTCGGCGCCGACCACCACGGTGTCGCCATCAATCGCGACGGCTTCGCCGTATTGCCCTTCTTCCCAGAGATGGGTAGGAACCAGCTCTTTGACCTGCTGCCAGTCGCCGGCCCCGTCGCGCTCGAAGATGTACGCTTTGCCGGCCGCATACACGCCGGCGACATCCGCCCAGCGCGCCCCAATCGCCAGCGTGGAGCCATCCAGGGCGACCGCATGGCCGAAGTCGGCGTCTTCGGTGGCGTCATCCGCCATCAGCTCGTGCGTCTGAACCCAGTTGCCGCCCTCGTATTCAAAGATGTAGACTGCGCCGGTGTAGTTCTCATGTCCATAGGCTCCGACCACGATGATCGTGCCCTGAATCGCCACCGCGTGGCCGAATAGATCCTCTTTGTCGCCGTCGTCGGCTTCCAGTTTGCAGAGCAGCCCCCAGTTATCGGCGCCGCCCGTATTGCGCTCGAAGACGTAGGCCGCGCCGGCATATTCTTCGGTCCCCGTGTTCCAGGCCTCATCCGCGCCCACAACGATGTAGTCGCCGTCAATCGCCACGGACCAGCCGAAGTAGTCATACGCCTCGCCATCTTCGACGGTCAGCTTCTTGATCAAGCCCCATTGGCTCGGCCCATTCACGTTACGCCCGTAGATATAAGCCGCGCCTTGCTCGGTGTGGCTGTGTCCGCTGGAATTCGGCGCGTTGACCACCATGTTGGTATAGGGCGCGCCGACCACCATGATGTCGCCCTGAATGGCGACGGACTGGCCGAAGTACTCGGCGTCTCCATCGTAGCCGCCATCTACCCAGGGTAGGACCTTGCCGTACTGGGTCGAAGGCGCCAGGGCAGCCTCGATATCGCCCTGCGCCTCGACATCGCCGGCCGGCCGCGCCGCCGGCTCCGGTTTGCGCTCCTGGCGCTGGATGTCCTTGGCCGGCCGGCCATCCGGCAGCGCCCCCTGCGCGGCCGCCGGCCACGCCGGCGCCAGCGCCATGATCAGGATAGCCAACAAGACCAGACGACACACGATGCTCCACTTCTGAGCGATCTGTCTGCTGCTCTTCATACGCATCTCCATTCCTCTTGTCTTAGTTTGATTCCTCGCGTCCACTTAGACCCTGGTCACGCTACGTAAAACAGAACTTGACGCCACAGAACCGGTTTTTCATCATGGAATAGCTGGACATATTCATCGCCGGCATTCAATATGCTTTGCATATCACTGATGATAATATAACAGAATGGTGTGCCAATGTGACTGTACCCAGGTACAGTCCCGGCCAACAAGAAAAGCCCGTCTGGGACGAGGCCAGGCGGGCCTGGCTATGGCACGCGGAAGCTGTCCACCCCACTGAAGCCGCGCTTGGCCGCATAGGCCATCACCTGCCCGCGGTTCTCCAGGTGCAGCCGGTCGAGGATTTCTGTCATGTGATACTTGATCGTCCGTTCGCTCAAGCCCAGGATGGCGCCAATGGCTTCGTAAGACTCGCCGCGCGCCACCAGCGTGAGCACCTGCATCTGCCGCGCCGTCAGCTCCGGGATCGGCTCTTCGCCGACCGGCGCGGTCTCGGACGTTGTCTGGCGGCCATGCGCCAGGCGCGCGAACTCTTCCAACACTTTGGCCGCCAGTCCTGGCGAAAAAGGCGTGCGGCCGGCCTCCAGATCCAGCAGGCGGGCCATGAATTCCTCCATGCCGACGCGTTTGAGCAGATAGCCGGACGCCCCACTCTTGATGGCATCGAACAAGCTGATGTCATCCTCGATCATCGTCAGCATGACGATCTTGATCTCCGGCATCTCCGCTTTGATCAGGCGGGTCGCCGCCAGGCCGTCGCAGCGCGGCATCTGAATATCCATCAAGATCACATCGGGATGCAGCTTCCGCGCCATCTCAAATGCCTCCACGCCATCACGCGCCTCGCCAATCACCGTGACGTGATGCGCCGTCAAGAGGCTCACCAATCCTTCGCGAAAAATCGCGTGGTCATCCGCCAGCAAAACCTTCATGTTCAGGCCGCGCCTCCTGCCACGTCCGGCCGCAGCGGGGCGCGCACGACGATCTGCGTGCCTTGCCCCGGCGTCGAAGCGATGCGCACACTGCCGCCAGCCCGTTGCGCGCGTTCGCGTATGAAGCTCAGGCCGAAATGCTCGTTTTCCTGAATCGGTTGGCTCGCATCAAATCCATGCCCATCATCCGCAATCGTCAGCTCCGCGTCCGCGCCCTGTTCCGCGAAGGCTACCCACACGCGCCCCGCGTCAGCATGTTTGCCGGCGTTGTTGAGCGCCTCCTGGATGATGTTCAGCAGATGCGCCCCGACGGCCGGCGCGAAGCCGCGTTGCGCCACACCGGGCGCGATGGTGAGCTGCACGCTCACGCCATAGTCGCGCTCAAAGTTCTCAAGATGCGAAGCCAGTAGCGGGAAGAAACTGCGCTCGACCTCTGGGACAGCCTTCAATTGCACGATGAAGTCGCGCAGCTCCTTCTGAGCATTCTGCGCCACGGTCGTCAGCCGCGCCAGGTGGGCGTCGGCCTGGACGATATTGCCATCGGCCAGGAATTTGCGGGTAGCCTGCGATTGCAGGTTCATGAAACCCAGCACGCCGCCCAGATTGTCGTGCAGATCGCGGGCCATGCGCTCGCGTTCTTCGAGCAGCGCGGCGCGATGCACGGCATCGCGCGCCTCCTTGAGGATCGTCACATCGCCAACGATCATGACGCTGCCGGCGGGCGCGCCGCGCGTGTCTCGCAGGCGCGAGAGGCGCACGCTATAGTAGCGCAGCTTGCCCCGGTCTTCCATCGCGATCTCGGTCTGGGCCTCGTCCCCTTCGCGGAGGAGGGTCAATGCGCCGGCCGCCGTCCCCAAGAAGCTCGCAACCGGCCGGCCGATGATCTCCTGGGCGGGCGCCCCAAGCAGGCGTTGCACCGCTGCATTCACATCCAGCACGCGCCCTTGCGCGTCGAGCACAAATACGGCGTCGTTCATCATCTCAAGGATGGCCGAACGCGCCACCGGCGTCATGTCCAGCAGACGAAAGCGAAAGACGCCCCAGGTGAACATCAGGCCCGTGACGCTGACCAGGAGCGAGGTCGGCTCATAGCCCGCCGGCGTCCAGCCCAGCAGGTAGATCAGATTGCCGGCCCACGGCGTCACCCCGCCGGCAATCAGCGCCAAAGCCTGCGAACGGTAAATGCCTGGGTGCTGCAGCGCGGCGCGGATGAGCAGAACCGTCCCGATCCCCATGAGTCCGTAGGAATAGACGACGACGCCCACCCAGAACCCTATGCCGTGCCCGTAGACGACCAGATTCTGTCCCGCCGGCGATGGCGCGACGCTGGGCCAAATCAGGCCATGCCAGCTATTGGTCACGGTCAGGGCCAGCGTGACCAGCGGCACGACACAGAGCAAGGCCACGCGCCGCGTGGTCAACCATTGCTGTGAGCGACTATAGTCCAACGCGAGGAGGAGGAAGAAGACCGGCGTACTCAACACGCCGAGATAGGCCGCCGTGGCGCAGACAATCTTGGTCGAGATGCTTACCGCAGCATATTCGACCGCCGTCGCCGCGGCCCAGAGGAAGCAGGCCGCCATGAGGGCGACCAACGGCCGGCCGCCGGGTTGGGCGCGGCGCGGCCAGGCGATGCGCGCCACCGTCAGCGATAAGAGGGCCGCGCCGGCGCTGCTGAGGACATACGGCGTGAGCACGAAAGTCATGGCTGCCCCCCATGGCCTCTCAGAAAGCGACCGTTATTGCCAACGCCGGCCCGCTATCCTCTCTCCTGCCGGGAGAGAGGATAGCAGTTGATGCGCGGTGAAGCGCGGTGCTATGCCAGCGAGCAGCGCGCCCGCTCGCAGACGCCGGCCTGGCAGACCGTGACCACCGAGTCCTTGGGGTCATAGCCCAGCAGGACCCGTTCCAGAGTCGCCGGCGTGTGGCGCACGCGCTTGCCGGTGGCCTGATAGACGGCGTTGAGAATGGCCGGCGTCGTCGCCACCATGGAAGGCTCGGCCACATTCTTGGCCCCATACGGCCCAAAGGAGAGCGGGTCTTCGACGAATTCGACCGTTACCGGCGGCATGTCGGCCGACGTCGGGATCAGGTACGTATCGAAATTTGGATTGGTCAGATAGCCCTTCTCGAACTCCACCCGCTCCAACAGGCCGTAGCCCAGGCCCTGGGCGATGCCGCCGATGATCTGGCCGACCGCGCCTTCGGGGAAGATCACGCGCCCTACGTCGTGGACGGCGGTGATATGCAGCACGCGGGTCTTGCCGGTGCGGATATCCACCTCCACGTCGGCTGTCTGCGCGCCGAAGTGATAGGCGACATAGGGCGTGCCGCGGCCATCGGCGAAGGACCAGTGGATCTTGGGCATGTCCCAGCGGCCGGTGGTCGTCAGGGGCGCGTTCATCTGGCGGGCGAAGAGGATCAGCTCATCGAGGCCGATGGCGCGCCCATCGGGGCCGCAGAAGGTCTCGCCGGCTTGCGTCACCTGAGCCGCGTCGCAGCGCAGCCAGAGGCCGGCGGCCTGCTTGATCTGTTCCAGCAGTTTGGCGGCCGCGACGCGGGTGGCGTTCCCGCCCAGGATCGTCGAGCGCGAGGCCACCGTCGGGCCGCAGTCGCGCACCAGGTCGGTATCGGCCGGCATCCATTGGAAGCGCTCGATGGGCAGGCCCATCGCCTCGGCAGCAATGGCGCAGAAGACGGTGCGCGCGCCCTGGCCGTAGTCGGTCAGGCCGGAGAGTATCTGGATGCGGTTCTGCGCTCCCACCTGCAAGATGTGCGTCGCCGAATCCACGCCCTCGGCGCCCAGGGAGCAGCCATGGAAGAAGCAGGCCACGCCGATGCCACGGCGCTTTTCCAGGCCGGCCGGCTGGGCGGCGTATTGCGCCCGCTTGTGATCCCAGTCGGAGAGGGCGCGCACCCGCTCCAGGCAGGCTTTCAGGCCGACCGATTCGGTTAGCTTCTGGCCGTAGGGGAGCGTGTCGCCGACGACGATGCAATTCTTAAGCCGGAAGTCCAGCGGGTCGAGGCCGCACTTCTCGGCCAGCTCGTCCACTGCCTGCTCGACGCCGGCCTGCACCTCGGTATTGCCGAAACCGCGGAACGCGCCGGAGTAGCCGTTGTTGGTGTAGATGCCGTTCACATCCACATGGCAGTGGTCGTAGCGATAGGCGCCCATGGCGTGAATGCTGGCGCGCCAACTGGTGAAGGGGGTCATGGAAGCGTAGGCCCCCGAATCGGACCAGCATTCGACCCTGGCGGCTTGCAGCCGGCCGTCTTTGGTCGCGCCCAGGCGATAGTGCATCTCCATGGCGTCGCGCTTATAGGAGCCGATCATGGACTCTTCGCGGTCGGTCGCCAGCTTGACCGGCCGGCCGGTGAGGAGCGCCAGCTTGGCGACCTGGCCGGCGGTCTCGTAGATCATGTCCGATTTGCCGCCAAACGAGCCGCCCACAAAGCGGGTCTGCACCACGCGCACCAGCTCCGGCAGCAGGCCCAGCGTCATCGCCACATTGCCCTGGGTGATGAAGGGGCTTTGATCGCCGGTGTAGATCACGACGCCGCCATCGGGCGTGGGGACGGCCAGCGCCGCCTCGGTTTCCAGGTAGGCATGCTCCTGGTGCGAGACGGTGTAGTACTCGTCCAGCGTGACGTCGCAGCTTTCCAGCGCCGGCAGCGGGTCGCCCTGGCGCACGATCAGGGTCTCCGAAAGGTTGCCCTGGGCTTTCACCTCGATGTATTCGGAATCTTTGGTCTCCCCTGCGCCGGCGCTGTGGCCCAGCTCCGGATGGATCAATGGCGCGCCCGGCTCCAGCGCCGCGTGGACGTTGAAGACGCCGGGCAGCTCTTTCAGCTCTATGATGATGGCGTCCAGGCCGGCCAGGGCGGCTTCTTCCGTCTCGCCGGCCACGGCAGCGATGGGGTCGCCGACGTAGCGCACGCGCTGATAGGCCAGCATGTAGTCATCTTTGACCGGGAAGCCCCAGTTGCTATGATTGACGTAGTCTTCGCTGGTGATCGCGGCCAGCACGCCGGGGACTTTCAGCGCCGGCGAGACATCCAGCCGGACGATCTCGGCGTGTGGCACGGGGCTGCGTAACACTTTGGCGACCAGCACCCCCGGCATCTTCATGTCCTGGGTGAAGCGCGCCGTGCCCAGAACCTTCTCCAACGCGTCGACGCGGCGTAACGGCTTGCCGATGACTTGGGAGTCGCTCATGGCTGGGCCTCCTTGGAGCCTCCCGCAGATTCCGTAACCTGCGGGAGGTTGGCGCGCCGGCGCACAGTCAGTTCTACCGCATCCACAATCTGCTGATAGCCGGTGCAGCGGCACAGGTTGCCAGAGATGCCCTCGACAATCTGGTCGCGCGTCGGGTTGGGATGCTTGTTCAACAGCGCCGTCGCGGCGATAAGCATGCCCGGCGTGCAGAAGCCACATTGCACCGCGCCGGCGTCTATGAACGCCTCTTGCAAATCGTTGGGGCCGCCGGCCGGCCCGCGGATACCTTCGATGGTGACGACGCTTTGGCCGGCGACCTGGGGGGCCAGCACCAGACAGGAGTTGACCGCCTCGCCATTGAGCAGCACCGAACATGCGCCGCACTCGCCGATCTCACAGCCGCACTTCGTGCCGGTGAGATTCAGGCGTTCGCGCAGGAGCGTGAGGAGATTCATGTCGGCCGGCGCTTCGAGCGCGGTCGCCTGGCCGTTGAGGGTGAATTCAATCCGCATCATCATGCCGCCTCCCCCAGACTGAAAACCTGGCGCACCGCCCGTTCCACCAGGGCGGCCAGGGTCGGCTCTTTGTAGACGGTGGACCAGCGCCGGCCGGCCAGGGCGATCATCTGCTCGGCGGCAAGCTGGCCGGCCTGGCGCGCCAGCTTCTCGCTGGGGCGCTGGCCCAGGAGGACCGCTTCGGCCATCCCGAAGCGGGCGGTCTGGGGCGTGCAGGCGCCGGGGACGATGCGGATCTCGGCGACGCGGCCGCTGGCGTCGAGCCGGCCCAGGCAGGCCAGGCTCAGACGCGAGATGGATTGCGCCTGGCGCCGGCCGATCTTGATGTGGGCCATGCGCGAGCCGGCCGGCGGGCGCGGGATGAGGAACTCGCGGATGAGGGCGTGGGCCGGCAGGGTATTCTTGCCGGGCTGCTTGACGACGTCGCTGACCGACATCTCCTGCGCGCCGGCCGGGGTGAGCAGGCGCGCCGACGCGCCCAGGCAGACCAGCGCCGGCATACTATCGGCGCAGGCCGCGCCATTGGCGACGTTGCCGCCCAGGGTTCCCCGCTGGCGAATCTGCGGCGACCCGACGCTGTGGCAGGCATCGGCCAGGGCCGGGGCCAGGGCGCGCGCCAACTGGCTCTCCCAGACGTCGCGATGGGTAGCCAGCGCGCCAATGACCAGCGCCGCCGGCGTCTCCCGAATCTGGCGCAACTCGGCGATGTGGCTGATGTCTACCAGCCGATCCCAGTCTGCGTGGCCCTTATGTTGCAGGACCAGCAGGTCGGTGCCGCCGGCCAGCGGCCGGCAGACGCGCGCCGGGTCGGCCAACATCTGCACCGCCTCTGCAGCCGTCGCGGCACGCAGATAGTCGAAATGATGCACGTATCCCTCCTTGAGGCAGCCGGCTCACCCTAGACTTCCGAAGTCTGCAAGACTTCGGAAGTCTAGGACCTGCCCCGATTTACGCCCAGAAATTATGCGGCCAGGCGTGTTGCTCCAACCGCTTGACATCCGCTTCAGAGAGCGGGCCTTTCCCGCACGCCCGCACATTGGCCTCGGCGTGCTGCGCCTTCCGCATCCCCACGATCACCGTGCTGACGGCCTGGTGGCTCAAGATGAAGCGCAACGCCGCTTCGGACAGGGATTCGACATCGTCCTTGATGACCCACGAGCAGGCGTTCGCCCGCTCCTGGACTTCCTGCTTGCGCTCGCCGGCGAAGTAGTTGTTGCGCCAGTCGTCGGCCGGGAAGGTCGTCGCCGGCGTGATATGGCCGGTCAGCGCGCCTTCGTCCAGCGGGCAGCGCACGATGATGCCGATATTCTTCTTTTCCGCCAACGGCAGCAGCCGCGCCTTGACTTCTTGCTGATAGATATTGAAGACGGCCTGACAGCTATCTACGATGCCGGAGGCGATGGCCTTCTCCGGGAAATTGGGATCGGCCAGCGGGAAGACCAGCGAGAGGCCGAACGCGCCGATCTTACCTTGCTGCTTGAGCTTCAGCACGGCTTCTTTCCACTCGTCTCGATCCGCCCACTCGTCCAGCCAGACGTGGAACTGTTGCAAATCAATGCGCTCCACGCCCATGTTCTTCAGGCTCGTGTTCGTGCATTCGACGATCCAGTCGGCCGGGAAGACATCTTCGATCTTGTCGCCCGGGCCGGGCACGAAGTTGTAGTTCTTAGG
>CAIQJD010000266.1 GCA_903872005.1 uncultured bacterium
AACTCTTGCGGATGGATGCAGAGGGAGATGTCTTGCAGGAGGTTCTTTTCTTTGGAGACCCATTTGTTGAGACGCAAGGCATCGAGGCGCAAGCCTTCGGCGCTGAATTGCTGGATGCCGTCTTCGCTCAGCACCAGCTTGATGCCGCCGACGCGAATTTCGTCGCCTTCTTTGAGCCAGGCTTCTTTTTCGATGCGCTTGCCGGCGACGAAGGTGCCGTTGGCGCTCTTCAGGTCTTTGATGCGGTAGCGGGTGCCCATGCGCTCGATGAGTGCGTGGACGCGGGAGACTTGCGGATGATCCACCACGATCTGACATTCGGGGCCGCGTCCGATGAGAATTTTGTCGCGGCCCTTCAGGTCAATGGACATCATGCGCGGGGCGGCCGGCGCTGTTTCGGCCGGCAGGAAGCCGGCGTTGGCGCGGAATTGGAGCGCCACATCGGGATAGGCCAGATAGAGGACATCTCCTTCGGCCAGGACGTGCTGGGGGACGCGCTGGCCGGCGAAGGTGAGGCCGTTGCGCCCGCCGGCGTCGGCGATGACCCATTGTCCGTCGCGCTGCGTGATTTGGGCGTGCTGCCGCGAGACGAAGTTGGAGGGGATGGTGATGTCGTTCTCGTCGCCGCGCCCGATGGTGAGGATGCGTTTGTCCAGGGGGAATTTGAGGAGCTTCCCTTCGACGTAGGCGGCCAGGCCGGCCGGTTGGCGCACTGTGAGGCGCACCCGTTCCGCAGCGGGAGGCAGGGCGTTGGCGCCGGGGGGCTGCAGGGCCAGGGTGAATGGGCCAATCTGGAAGGGGTCGCCAGGCCCCAGCGTGAGCGGCGCACGCGGCGGGACGGGCTGGCCTTTCAGGCGGACGCCGTTGAGGCTGCCCAAGTCCATCAGGGTCGCCGCATTGCCCTGGAAAGTGATGCGGGCATGATGGCCGGAGATCTGGGGATCGTCGAGGACTACATCATTGTCGGATGCACGCCCCAGGGTCACGACCGGCCGGGTGAGTGAGTGCTCATCGGAGAGGCCGCCGGCCGCCTGCGCGTGCAGGATCGCTATGATCATGTCGCTCACTGGTGTCTCTACCTCCATGTCTTCTCGCCGGGCACAAGGATGTGTCTTCTATGCATGATGGCTATGGCGTCGCCGGGGTAGGCAAGGTCAGCTTCGGTATGACTGGAGTGCCGGGGCCAGGCAGCGCCAGGGTAGGAAGAGGCCATGTCGTGGCCGGCGCGAGGAGCGTTGGCACGACCGATAGGTTGGCCGGGTCGAGGGTTGGGAGCGCGGCGCCGCCGGCCGGCGCGGGTTGGCTGGCGCCGGCGGCCGTCTGGCCGGCCAGGTGGAAGCGCAGATGGTCGTCGTCGCTGGTCACGCCGACCAGCTTGACTTTCGCTTTGTCGGCGCGCTGGCGCAACTGGCGATTGGCCTCGTCGTTGATCTGCGATTCCAGGGTCGGGAGGAAAGGACGGAGCGCGCCGGTCAGGGGTAGCTGGCCCAGGCGCACTTCGGCGACGTGGATGTTCAACTTCTCGTCGCGCACGGTTATCCGCACGACGCCCTTGATGATCGCAGAGCCGATGGGAGAGCCGATCTTGGCGCTGAACTCAATCCGGCCGGCCGGCTGGATGTCGACGCGGCCGCCCTCGATCTTCCAGTCGCCCGTGCTGCCGACGATGCTTTCCATGAATGCTCGATTGACATAATCTTCGGCGATGGCGGCTTCAATGACCGCTTCGGCCGGCGGCGTTGCGGGGGCGCTGTCGGTCTCTTTGGCGGGCGCGCCGGCGGCGACGAAAAAGAGGCCGATGACCAGACAGGCCAGGACGCCGGCAATGACGCCGATGAGGAAGGCGATGGTCTTGTCGCTCATGGTTGCCACCGTCCGCGCAGGACTAGCTGCCGATCATCCGTGGTGAGACTGATGAGGCGTGCGTCCTGTCCCAGGCCGTCGCGGATTTGCTGGTTGATGGTCTGATTCAGGCCGGCCATCAGCTCGTTGGCGAGGTTCGTGCCCACGGCCGGCAGCGTGAAGCCGAGCATTTTCATGTCGCTGAAGCGGATGGTCAGGTCGCCGTCGCGCGTTTCCAGATGGATGACGCCAGACACTTTGCCTTCCAGGGCGAGGCCGGGCAGGGTGGAGCGCAGCCGGCCGGCGAAGACGATGATGTTGCCGGGTTGGAGATCTAATTCCACAGCGCTGGTCAGGGCGGATGGGAGCGCCGGCATGTTTTGGGCGACGGCCTGTGCCAGGTAGGCTTCCTGGACGGTGATGATGATGTCTTCTGGCGCGCGCGGCTCGGATGCGGCCGGCAGTTTGCCGCCGGTGAGCAAGGCCAATAGCGCCAGCAGGCCGCAGAGGGAGACGCAGACGCCGATGGCTGCGCCCAGACAGCCGGCCGGCCACAGGCGCTCGCGGGCGGCGCGGCCGGCGGCAGGTCTCGAAGGCCGTGATGACATGCTCACCTCCTTCGCCGAAGTCAGTCAAGCGCCAGCCGTTTGAAGATGAATTCGGCGTCGCCAAAGCGGACGATGGCGCCATCTTCCAGAACGATCGGGGCGCGCACGCGCTCCTTTCCGACGAAGGTGCCATTGGCGCTGCCCAAGTCATAGAGGCGGAAGTCGCCGTCTTCCAGCTTGATGACGGCGTGCTGACGCGAAATGGTCGGGTCTTCGATGACGATGACGTTGTTCGATGATCGTCCGATGGAGACGCTGGTCTTGGCGAGGTCGTAGCGGCGGGTTGGTTGCCGGCGGTCTACCAGCATGCCCAGGACTTTGGCCTTCGGCCCGCGCGGCAGCACCATGGTGGCGTCTACCGGCGGCTCTTCATGGTCTTTGGTCGGCGCGGCCGAGACGCCGAAGGGCTGA
>CAIQJD010000267.1 GCA_903872005.1 uncultured bacterium
CGATAGTGCAGAATGAACTGGTTAGGCTCTGCTCGCAAATGTCGCCAGAAGAAGAAGGAACTGATGCGCGCCATGCGAAACCTCCCCGATGCATTGCTCGCCGCGGATTATAGCAGAGGCCGCGCGGCGCGTCAACCAGCTTTCGAGCTGGCGTTCATCCGCGTCCCATTTCCCGCCCCTCCTTGTCGCGTCATCTAACGAGCCGAGCGGCGATCCAGGTGACAAGGCCAACCAGGACGGTGATGAGGAGTCCGTAGCCCACGGTGCGGCGCAGGACCTGGCCCTCTTTGCCGGCCAGGCCGGCGGTGCTGCACCCGACGACGATGCGCGCCGGCGCGACCATCGTTCCCAGGGAGCCGCCGGCGGTCTGCGCGCCCAGGATAACCGGCAGCGAGAGGCCCAGAAGCCGGGCGGTTTGCGCTTGCAGGCCGGTGAAGACGACATTGGAGTTCGTGTTGGTGCCGGTCATGAATGCGCCCAGCAGCCCAATGAACGGTGAGACGAAGGCGTAGGCCGGCGCCAGGCTGCGGCTGAGGGCCGACGCGATGGCGTTGGTCATGCCGCTCTGATCCATGATGAGGGCGAACCCGATCATCGCCGCAATGCCGATGCTGGACTTCACCGCGCTCTTGGCCGTCTTCCGCAAGATGATCGGCAGGGCCGGCGGCTTCAGCCGGCCGGCGACGCGCAGGAGCGCGTACGCGATGATGGATGCATACAGGAGCAGAGCGCCGGCGTGCCCGAAAAGGCTGATGGCCTGGGTCTTGCCGGCCCGGGTGATCCAACCCAGCGCGGTGACCGTAGTCGGGACATCCGCCTGGAGCTTGACCGAGTTCAAGATAGTATGTACGGGCGTTACCAGCTCGGCCACGATGATGATAGCGACCAGGACGACGTAGGGAGCGAAGGCCAGCGCCGGCCGCATCGCCGGGGTCGGCGATGCGGCCGGCGGCGCGGCTGGCTGCGCCGTCCGATACAAGGGGAGACGCGCGGTCGCAACAGCCGCGCCCAGGCCGGCCAGGCTGGCGAGAAACGCCGAGATATTCCACAGGCCGTTGACGGCCAGGAGATATTGCCCGCCGGCCATGACCGAGCCAATCAAGGCGATGGCCGGCAGGCCGTGTCGCAGCGCCGGCCAGCCTCCGTGGGCATAGACCATACAGATGGCGCAGGCGAAGCAACTGAGGCCCAATAGCAGGGCGGCCCAGGGGGCCAGGGCGCTGCCTGGCAGTCCGCTGGCCGCAATCAGCGCGTTGAAAGAGGCTGCCATGCTCCCGAAGGTGACGGACCAGGCATGGCCGATGGCGACCGCAATGACGGAGGTGGCCGGCGCGAAGCCCAGGCCAATCAGCAGCGGCGCGACGACCGCAATGGGCACACCATAGCCCGAAGCGCCCTGCAGGAAGCTGCTGAAAACCCAGCCCAGGAGGAGGAGCTGGAGCACGCGGTCGCCGGTGAGCCGCAGGAATTGCCGGCCGATGGCGCTGATGACGCCGGCTTCGTTCACCGTATGATACAGGATCAGCGCCATCCAGATGAGATAGAGGACATAGAAGGTCATGAAGACGGCGCGAAGCTGAGAATAGGCGATCAGACTGGGGCCGGCCCCAAAAAAGAGCATAGCGACGAGCAAGGCCGCCAGCCAGCCGACGGCGCCGGCGGCCGCAGCGCCCCAACGGAATTGCAGCATGAGCAAGAGGATGATGAGCATGGGCAACAGCGCCAGGAGGAATGTGAGCACGATGTGAGCCTCCAATCGGGCTGGTTGGGCCAAAGTAAGGCCGCAGGCTCCGCGCGAAGGGCCGGCCTGGCGCTTCGTGGAACCTGCGGCACGTTGGGACATCGGCGGTTGCCGGTCAAGGGAACTCGATACGCACCTCATCGAGCAGGATGTAGCCTTCGGGCAATTTCGATTGCCAGACCGGGTAATCTTTGCCCGGCCGCAGGATGTGCGGGTCGCCAGGGATTGGCCCCATCGGGACGACGTTCAAGGGGAACATGACCAGCATGATGTTGACATTCACATTGGCGAGGATTGTCTGGAGCGGGTGATAGCCGTAGTAGTCGGCGCGGTCGTGCCGGCTCATCAGGCAGGTCCACTGTGCCGGGTCGGGCGTCAGGGTCACCGTCTGCTCAGACCATTCCTGGCCCACGTGAAAGGTCTGGCCGGTCAAGAGCCAGCCGGAGATGAGGCTATCGGCGCTGCCCTGGATGAGGAGCGTCGGCTGCGCGCCGCGTGTCTCCAGCTCGCCGCGCAAGCGCATGGTGAGCCTGGCGTTGGTGAAATCGAGCGGGAAACCCTCCTCGACGAAATAGTTGGGGCCGCCGGCCTCTTTGATGGCCTCGCCGAAGGGGCCTTTGGTATTCATGCAGTAGAGCATGTGCAGATAGCCGGCGCCCGGCGGCGCATGGTTATAGTCAATCCACCACGGGCTGCGGGTATAGAGCGCCCCGGCGCGTATCTCCAGCGGCATGGTGCCGGCCGAATTGCTGATCCAGCCCCACCATCCGCCGGGGCCTCGGTCGAAGGTTTCACGATACACCCGTTTGGTCATGAATGCCTTTCTCCTATCCCGCATGTCGTTCCCTTTGTCCCCGACATTTGCGCTGCGCCCATTATAGCACACCTGGCGCGTTTCCGCGCCGGCGCATCTTACGCCGCGTCCTCCACATGGGTGAACGCTTCCGCATACGCCGCCTCGTACATGGCGACGACATTCTCGGCTGGCACATCGCCGAGGATGTTATGCACTCCATTGAAGACATAGCCGCCGCCGGCCGCAAAGATACGCACGTTCTCCCGCACGTGCGCGCGGACCTCGGCCGGCGCCGCGCTGGTCAGCACATGCTGCGTATCGCAGCCTCCGCCCCAGAAGACGATGCGCTGGCCGAATTCGCGCTTCAGATCGGCCGGCTCCATATTGAGCGCCGAAATCTGCACCGGATTCAACACATCAATCCCGCACTCGATCAGCGTCGGGATGAGCGGCTTGATCGAGCCGCAGTTGTGCATGAAGACCTTCATGTCGCTGTTGGCATGGATGAAGTCGCAGATGGACTTGACGAAGGGCGCGCAGATGTCCTGATAGAGACTGGGGCGCAGCATGGGGCCGCCCTGCCAGCCGAGATCGGAGTTGAAGCAGACCGCCTGCACCCAGGGGGCCAGGGCATCCACCACCTTGCCGGCGCGGGCCAGCTCGCGGCGATTCGCCGCGGCATTTTCCTCGTAGACAGCGGCCGGCTCCAGCGCCGCACGGCAGAGCCAGTCCGGGTCATCGGCATGGCAATAGCCAAAAAAGTTCTCAAGATAGGTCGTGAAGTAGGGCGTCTCACGGAACAGCCGCTCCGCCTCAGTGGCGACGGCGCGCAGGCGAGCCGCGTCGTCCGGCTCGGCGAAACTCCCCCAACCGCCCTGGAAGAAGTAGCCGTTGTCCGGCATCCAGGCCGGCGCGCCGCCGGTCTCGATGATCCAGGCGCCGTCGGCGCGCCGGATCGGCCGTGCCGTGTCGGGGAGGCTGAAACGATACGGCCGGCGCGGCTCCCATACATGCGTCCGCGGCCAAGCCGGCTGCAACATGATACAGTCGCAATGGAATCGCTGCCGGATATCCTCCTCGACGCGAGCGAGCATCTGGTTCACGTCCGGCACGTCCACCGCATGCACCGGCAGGCCGAGGTATTC
>CAIQJD010000268.1 GCA_903872005.1 uncultured bacterium
CGAGGGCGAGCAGCGCGCCGGCGACGCTGAGCGTGATCCTGGCGCGGCGGCCGGGGCCGGCGCTATGGGTGGGTGATGTCTTCATCAGATCGTTCTCCTCATCAAGAGTCGTATTGACAGGGCGCCGGCCTAGCCCTTCGGGATCATGCGCCACTTCTGGGTCGTCTTGCTGCCGTCGCACGTCTGCTGCACCAGCGCGTTATCGCCGGCGCGCAGGTCCACGCACTTGCCGCTGTTCTTGTTCTTAATCAGCCACCATTGCACGCCGTTGGCGTCTTTGTCCTGTTGCATGAATTGCCACTGGTCATTGCCGGCGGTGGATTTGGCGGACCAGGCCACCACATCGGCCCCATCGTTCCCAGAGGCGTCGCGCACCGATAGATAGAGCTTCGTGTATTCTTCGCCGTACCGATCCTTATAGTAGCTCAGGGTGTAAATCCGCTCATAGGGGGACGTCGCGGTCTCTTTGTTCCACAGGCGATTGAGCGTATTGGCCGCGTCCCACGGGTACAGGCCCACGTAATAGCCTTGCTGGTCGAGACTGTTAAAGAAGGCCCAGGTGGAGCGGGCCAACGAGACCTCGTTGTCGCCGGCCGATTGGGGCCGCAACTTGAAGTCGGAAGAACTCGGCGCCACGGCGCCGGCCAGGGTGCCAGTCAGGCGCGCCGCCAGGCGCGGGTTCAGCGCCAGCACGGCGCCGGCGACGATGACGATGATCAACAGGGCGCTGGCGGCGGCCAGCAAGGCTTTGCTGCGCCGGCTCAGGCCGGCGATGCGGGCAGGTAGCGTCTTCATGCTCGTGATCTCCTCTTGCAGAATGGTAGCGATCCACTTGACTACCCTGAGCATACAACCGCCGCGTGTCACAGGGCGTGTCACGCGGCGGGGTTGGCGCAGATTGTCTGAAAGAGGCCGGCTGGCTATGGGTTTTCCGAACACCAGGCCGTGACGGGAACGCCCGCTGGCCCCATCTTGGTATCCTGAAGACGCACTTGATATTGTAGGACGAACCCCAGACCGCACGGGTATTCGGGAGATGTGTTCGGCCCGCTCATATCGGCGTTCGTGAAGTCGCACGTCCAGCACGCGCCGCCCAGGAACTCCACCTGGCGCAGGTTCGCGCCTTTGAACGAGACCGATTGGAGCTTCGTGTTTTCAAAGAGCACCTGGCCCAGGTCTTCGCCTTCGAAGCCGACGCGCGCAATCACCACATTGCCGCAGTGTGTGACGTCGCCGGCGCGGAAGCAGCCGGGATAGTCGGCGAGGGTAGCCAGGCCCCACAGGGAATGGCGCACTTTCCAGGCATGGGTCGGGTTCATAGCCAGCGTGCTGCCGGTCACGACCACAGCGGCCAGCACCGCCATGCCGGCGGTCAGCAACACACGATTGCGCCGGCCCAGGCCGGCGAGGCGGGCGAATAGCGTCTTCATCAGAGTACTCTCTTTGTGCGCATGCGATGCCGATTTGCGCCGGCGCTCAGAAGGTGAACCGCGTCACTGCTCTATCCGAGCAGTACACCAGTTTGACCCAGGCATACCTGGCATCCGGGGTGGCTTTGGAGAGGCAGAGGCCGCTGCGCCCCGATTCTATGGTCCAGCCGCCCTGGATCCAGCTATCCGGCGCATTCACATTCCAGAGCTGGTTGGCGTAGTCTTTCGTCCTGCAGGCGAAAGTGGTCACGGTGGCGTTCTCTTTCGCCTCGCCGCCCTCCACGTCCAGGCAGACCTCGGCCCCGCCGGCGCTGGACTTCATGAACGCGCCCCGGTCATTCGCGCCGGTCGCGGCGACGAAGGTCCAGACCATGTTGGCCGGCAGCGGATCTGGCTCGCACGGCCAGAGCCGCGCCTGATACTTGCCGGGTTGCGCCAGATACTCCGTAGTCGTGGACAGGCACATCTGACCGTTCCAATAGGTCTTGAGTCCGGTGCGCCAGTCGCCGGTCGCTTCGCCGGCCAACAGGCCGGCCGGCGGGGTCGCCGAGCGGGTGGTCAGCGCCACGACGACGCCGGCCACGATGACAGCCAGCAGCAGGACGCCGGCGGCCGCGAACATGATCCTGGTGCGCCGGCGCAGGCCGGCGAGGCGGGCAAATAAGGTCTTCATTCGGGACTCTCCTTGCATGGGATACCGGCGCTTGCCGTGATTGCCCTGAGCATAAGGCCGCCGCGTGTCATGCGCCGTGTCACGCGACGGCCCCGGCGCGCCTATTGCGCGTACAGTCCCCAGCGCTGGCTCTCGTCCGACGCGTCGCAGGTCAATTGCACGATGGCCGCGCCGTTGGCCGCATTGCCATCTCGCACGCCCAGGCACAGTCTACTGTTCGCGCTCATGATGTAGTACAGGCCGGCCGAGCCGCCCATCAGGTACCACTGTTGGTTGATGCTGCCGGTCTCCGAGTAGGTGATGACATCCGCGCCGGAGAGCTGCGAATGGTTCGCCACATCCAGATATCGGCGCTGAAGCGGGCCTGGCCCGCCATCGGCGCGCGTCGGACTCACGCGCAAGAAGATGGTGTAAACCTCTGACCCCGGCGCGGTCTCCTGGAAATACCAGATGCGGTTCTGTTCGGTGGTGCAATCCCAGAGCATATTCTTCTGGCCGGCGAAGAGCCAGTACCATTCCTGGGTCTCTGCCAGGCACTTGTCCGCAGCATGGTTGGGCCGCAGTTGATAGCCGGCGTCGGCCGCGCCCGGCAGTGTGGCGGCGCCCGGCAACTCTCGGTCAGCCGCGCCCCCCGTCCCGGGTTGAGCGCCAGCGCCGCGCCGGCG
>CAIQJD010000269.1 GCA_903872005.1 uncultured bacterium
CTGCTGCGCGCCGTGGCCGAAGACAAGCTCGACCCATCGGAGTTGTTCGCCCATAAGTTCTTCGATTGCGTGCTGTGCGCGGCCTGTTCGGCGGCCTGCCCCGGCGGCATGGAAGTGGACAAGCTGCTGCTGGAAGCGCGGCGCGGCCTGCACGACGCCGGCCTGTTGCCGGCCCCGCTGCAAAAGCTCAGCGCCAACTTGCAGACGGCGCACAACATTTCGGGCGAAGACAACGCCGGCCGGCTCACCTGGTGCGAGAATATGGCCTGCCGGCCGTTGGGCGCGGCCAAAGAACATGCCGACGTCGTCTATTTCATCGGCTGCGTCGGCTCGCTCTTCCCGACCAGTTACAGCATCCCGCAGTCCTTCGTCACGGCGCTGGAAGCCGGCGGCGTGGACTATGCCCTGCTGGGCGGCGAGGAGTGGTGCTGCGGCTACCCGGCCTTGCTGGCCGGCGATCACGACCTGGCGCGCGAGCTGGCCTTGCACAACGCCGAAGCCATCCGCCGGCTGGGAGCGCGTCGCGTCGTCTTCACCTGCCCCTCATGCTATCACATCTTCACCCACGACTACGCCCGGTTGGTCGGAGACGCCTTGCAGGGCGTGGAGATGGTGCATTCGGCCGAGCTGCTGGCAGAGCTGATCCGCGCCGGCAAGCTGACGCTGGGGCCGCTGGACATGAAAGTGACCTACCACGACCCGTGCGACCTGGGGCGCAAGAGCGGGATGTACGAGCCGCCGCGCTCGGTCTTGCGCGCCATCCCTGGCGTCGAGTTCACCGAAATGGCGTCGCACCATGCCGACTCGCTCTGTTGCGGCGGCGGCGGCAACGTGGAGACCAACGACCCGGCCCTGGTGGAACAGATGTCGGCCCGCCGGCTGGCCCAGGCCAAAGACGCCGGCGCGCAGACCATCGTCACCGCCTGCCAGCAATGCAAGCGCACCCTGCTGGGCGCGGCGCGCCGCGAGAAGTCGCGGGTACGCACGGTGGACCTGGTCGAGCTGGTGTGCAAGTCGCTGGAAGCCGGCCAGAATGGATGAACTGTGGTATCGGCTGTAGCCGATTGATGAACCGTAGCATCGGCCCTTGTGGCCGTCCGAAACCCTCAGACGCCCACAAGGGGCGATGCTACGAGGCAATCCATAGGGGCTGAGAGGATAATCATGATCGCTGAAGCCATCATCAACGAACTACGCTCCATCGTCGGGCCGGCCTATCTGCACACCGACCCGGTAGACCTGCAATGCTACGCCTTCGACGCCACCTTCGAGGAGTGGCGGCCTGACCTCGTCGTCCGGCCGGCGAACACCGCCGAAGTCGCGCGCCTCCTGGCCGTCTGCAACCGCGAGCGGGTGCCGGTCATCGCGCGCGGCATGGGGAGCGGCCTGGCCGGCGGGACGGTGCCGATGGGCGGCGGGCTGGTGCTCAGCCTGACGCGCCTGAACCGCATCCTGGAGATTGACGAGATTAACATGACCGCCACGGTCGAGGCCGGCGTCATCACCGCCGACTTCCAGACCGTCGTCGAAGCGCGCGGCCTCTTCTACCCGCCCGACCCGTCGAGCATCAAGCATTCGACCATCGGCGGGAACGTGGCCTGCAACGCCGGCGGCCCGCGCTGCCTGAAATACGGCGTCACGAAGGACTACGTCATGGGCCTCAAGGCCGTCCTGGCCGATGGGCGCATTCTGGAAGCCGGCGGCAAGCCAATCAAGTACGTCACCGGCTACGATCTGCCGGCGCTGCTGATCGGCTCCGAGGGGACCCTGGGCATCGTCACCGAGGCGCTGCTCAAGCTGATCGCCAGGCCGACCGTCACCCGCACCGGCCTGGCGAGCTTTGCCGACCTGGACGCGGCCGGCCGGGCCGTCAACACCGTCCTGAGCGCCGGCTATCTGCCGGCCACCCTGGAGCTGATGGACGATACCACCATCCACACGGTGGAAGAGGCGATGCATCTGGGCCTGCCGCTGGATGCCGCGGCCCTGCTGATCTTCGAGAGCGATGGGCGCGACGCGGCCGGCGTGGCGCGCGAGGCGCAAGAGATGGGCGACCTGCTCCTGGGCAGCGGCGCGACCTCGGTGCGCCTGGCGCGTGACGAGGCGGAACGGGCCGCGCTGTGGAAGGGCCGGCGCTCGGTGGGGCCGTCCCTGGCGCGCCGGCGGCCCAACAAGCTGGGCGAGGACATTTCAGTGCCGCGCTCTGCCATCCCGGAGGCGATCCGGCGCATCAAGGCCATCAGCCAGGAGTATCATCTGCCGATTGCGATTTTCGGGCACGCCGGCGACGGCAACCTGCACCCCAACATCATGTTCGACCGCCGCGACGCCGAGGAGTGGGGCCGCGTGCAAGGGGCCAGCGCGGCGATCTTCGACGTGGCGCTCTCGCTGGGCGGCACGCTGACCGGCGAGCACGGCATCGGCATCCTCAAGCGCCCGTTTTTGACGAAGGCGCTGGGGCCGGCCGCGCTGGACACGATGGCGCGCATCAAGGCGGCGCTGGATCCCAATGGCATTCTGAATCCGGGGAAGAAGCTGGCATAGGCTGCCGCAAGTTGTTTGGAGGCCGGCCATGACCGCGCTCTATTCTGATACGCATCCCAAGATGGAAGCTCTGCAAATCCAGCTCTGGCGACAAGCCAGCCCCACCCAGAAGATGAATGCGCTGGCGCAGTTGAACGCCTCCGCCCGGTTGCTGGCTCTGACGGGCCTGAGGGCGCGCTACCCGCAGGCGACCGAAGCGGAATTGCATCGCAAGCTGGCGGACTTGGTGTTGGGTGAAGAACTGGCGCGCAAGGTGTTCGGAGAACTGCCCCATACAGAGAGCGAGCCTCTGGAAGACCTCAC
>CAIQJD010000270.1 GCA_903872005.1 uncultured bacterium
CAAGTTGGGGTTGGTCTTCCTGGATATGCGCCGGGCGGCCGAGGACTTGAGCAAGCTGGTCTGAGCGTTGCGCCGCTACGAACGAAATAGGAACGCGGGGGATGGCGACATCCCCCGCGTTTTCGCGTCCCGATCTCACCCCAACCCCTTGCCCCTCTCCGTACAAGGAGAGGGGCAAGGGGTTGGGGTTAGGGGTGCGGTCGGCTGCCCTCTTGCAGCCGTTGCGCCAGGCCGGTGTGGCGCTCGGCGATCTGGGCGTTCTGCACGGCCATGCCGATGGCGCGGGCGCTCCCCACCAGCACGACCAGCTTGCGGGCGCGCGTCATGGCGGTATAGAGCAAGTTGCGTTGCAGCATCATGTAGTGCTGCGTCAGGAGCGGGATCACGACGGCCGGGTACTCGCTCCCCTGGCTCTTGTGGATGCTGATGGCATAGGCCAGCGTCAGGTCATCCAGCTCGCTGAAATCGTAGGCGACGGCGCGGCCATCCACCCGCACACTGGCGACCTGCTCCTCCTGGTCTATGCGTTCCAGGACGCCGATGTCGCCGTTGAAGACCTCTTTGTCGTAGTTGTTGCGTATCTGCATGACGCGGTCGCCGGCGCGGAAGAGGGCCGGCCCGGCGCGCCGCTCGAGCTTACGCGGCCCGGCCGGGTTGAGCGCGGCCTGCAGGCGCTCATTGAGATTGGCGACGCCGGCCGGCCCGCGGTGCATCGGGCAGAGCACCTGAATATCCTTCAGCGGGTCGAAGCCGAACCTGGCCGGGATGCGCTGGGCCGTCAGTTCGACGACCAGCTCGGCGGCGCGCGCCGGCTCTTCGGTGGGGAACAAGAAGAAGTCGCTGGCGTCTTTCGGGAAGAGGGGCAGCTCGCCGCGCTGGATGCGATGGGCGTTCTCGATGATCCAACTATTGCTGGCCTGGCGGAAGATCTGCTCCAGGCGCGTCACGGCAACCTGCCCCGAAGCGATGATATCGCGCAGCACATTGCCGGCGCCCACCGATGGGAGCTGATCCACGTCACCCACCAGCAACAGGTGCGCCCGCGGCGGCACGGCGCGCAGCAGATGGTAGGTCAACAGCAGATCCAGCATGGACGCTTCGTCCACGATGATGAAGTCGGCTTCCAGAGGGTTCTTTTCGTCGCGCAGGAAGCGCGTGCCGGCCTGGGGCGAGAATCCCAGCAGGCGGTGAATCGTGCGGGCCGCCTCGCCGGTCAGTTCGGCCAGGCGCTTGGCGGCGCGGCCGGTGGGCGCGGCCAGCGCGCAGGTCGCGCCGCGCATCTGAGCCAGGCGCAAGATGGCGCGCACGGTCGTCGTCTTGCCGGTGCCCGGCCCGCCCGTCAGGACGGCGACCTTGCTGGTGAGGGCGGCGCGCACGCCGGCCGCCTGCTCGGCATTCAGCTTCACTCCATCCTGGCCGGTCGCGGCCTGCAGGAGCGCCGGCCAGTCGTCGGCTTCCGAGAAGGGGAGGGCGCGCTGCGGGGCGCGCAGCAGGTCGCGCAAGATGCCGGCGACGCCGACTTCGCTATGATAGAAGGGCGTCAGGTAGACCGCCGGCTCCTCGGCGACCGGCGCCGGCCGGCCGGCGGCGCTCAATCCGCCGGCGGCATAGCTGCCGGCCGGCGGCGCGGCGAGCTGCTCCCGCTTGATCTGGCCGTCCTGCTCCAGGGCGCGCAGCGCATCGCCCGTGGCGGCCGGCTCAACCTCCAACATGCCGGCCGCTTCGCGCAGCAGCGTCTCCTGGGGGGCAAAGACGTGGCCGGCGTTGGTCATCTGGCTCAAGGTATAGGCCACGCCGGCCTGAATGCGCTGCGGCGCGTCGTGGGGCAGGCCCAGCTTGCGGGCGATGCGGTCGGCGGTGATGAAGCCGATGCCGTAGATGTCGCGCGCCAGCCGGTAGGGATCGTGGCGCACGATCTCCAGGGAGTCGTCGCCGTACTGCTTGTAGATCTTGACTGCCAGGCTGGCGGCGACGTCGTGGCTCTGCAGGAAGAGCATCACCTCTTTGATCTTCTTCTGCTCGATCCAGGCCGTCTTGATCAGATCAATGCGCTTGGGGCCGACGCCCAGGACTTCGTGCAGCCGGTCGGGGTCTTCGTCAATCACGCGCAGGGTGTCGGGGCCAAACTTCCTGACGATGCGCTGCGCCGTGACCGGCCCGACGCCCTTGATCAGGCCGGAGCCGAGATACTTGCGGATGCCTTCGATGGTGGCCGGCATGATGGTCGTGTAGTTCTCCACCTTGAACTGCCGGCCGTATTCGGGGTGCGCGATCCAGTCGCCGGCCAGGCGCAGGGCCTCGCCGGCGTTGATGCCCACCATGTTGCCGACGATGGTGCAGAGCGCGCCATCGGGCAGGGCGAAGCGGGCGATGGTGTAGCCGTTTTCCTCATTGCAGTAGGTGATGCGCTCCAGGGTCCCTTCCAGCGTTTGGGGCATGGCTATTCCAGGCCGTCCAGGACGGTGGGATAATAGGCGCAGGGATAGCCCAGGGCGGCGCGGCAGCCGGCGACCGGCCGGCGGGCCGCGCCCACGCCCAGCCGGCGCAGCGCCCGATAGATGTGGCACAGGGGGAAGCCGACCACATTGGCATAGCAGCCGGCCAGGCGCGCGGCCGGCCGGAAGCCGGCGTGCTGGATGGCGTAAGCGCCGGCTTTGTCCAGCGGGTCGCCGCTGGCGATATAGGCTTCAATCTCGGCGTCGGAATAGGGGCGCATCTCCACGTCCGTCTCGATCAGATCGCTCCGACACGCTCCGTCGGGCCGGCGCGCCAGGGCGATGGCGGTCAAGACCAGATGCGGCCGGCCACGCAGGGCGCGCAACATACGCCCTGCCTCGGCAGCGTCGGCCGGCTTGCCCAGGATGGCCCCATCCAGGACGACGATGGTGTCGGCGGCGATGATGAGGCCGGCGGCGCGCCCATCGGCGACTGCCAGGGCCTTGGCGCGGCTGAGCCGGCCGGCCAGGGCGGCCGGCGCTTCGCCGGGGGCGGCGCGCTCGTCCACGTCGGCGGCCGCGACCTGATAGTCCAGCCCCAGGAGGGCCATCAATTCGCGCCGGCGCGGCGAGCCGGAGGCCAGGATGATGGGCAATGACGTTGCGTTCATGGGGCTATTATACAACAACCTCCCGCAGGCTGCGAGCCTGCGGGAGGTTGGGTGCATCCGATTCAGCCGGGAGCGCAGGGCGCGCCCCGCCTTAGCGTGATCAGTGCGACTTGTGCGGCTTCTGCGCCGGCGCCGGCTCATCGTCAACGCCGTAGCTGGCCGGGGCCTTGCTGCGGACGAGCGCCCAGATGATCAGGACGGCCAGGACGCCAACGCCGATCCATAGGCCAACCGAATTGTTCTTGACCGTCACCACGATCGGGGCGACGAGCAAGCTGATCAGGTTCATGACCTTGATGAGCGGGTTGAGGGCCGGGCCAGAGGTGTCCTTGAGCGGGTCGCCCACGGTGTCGCCACAGACGGAGGCCTTGTGCGCGTCGCTGCCCTTGCCGCCGAAGAGGCCGTCTTCTACCAATTTCTTGGCATTGTCCCAGGCGCCGCCGGCGTTGGACATGAAGACCGCCAGGAGCTGGCCGGAGAGGATGACGCCGGCCAGGAAGCCGCCCAGGGCCTCGACCTTGAGCAGGAAGCCGACCAGCAGCGGGATGCAGATCGCCAGGATGCCGACCGGGAGCAGCTCACGCTGCGCGGCCTGGGTCGAGATGGCAACGGCGCGAGCGTAGTCGGGGTCGCGGGTGCCTTCCATGATGCCCGGGATGCGGAACTGCTTGCGGACTTCGGCGACCATGCCGCCGGCCGCGCGCGCGACCGCCTTGACCAGCAGCGAGCCGAACAACACCGGCACCGCGCCGCCGATCAACAGACCGACGAAGACGAGCGGAGAGGCCAGGTCAAACACGCCGGTGAAGGTCGGGTCAACGAGCTTCACGTCCGTGATGAAGGAGCCGAACAGAGCGACGGCCGCGATGACCGCCGAGCCGATGGCGACGCCCTTGGTGATGGCCTTGGTCGTATTGCCGACGGCGTCCAGGTCGGTCATGATCTTGCGTGCGCCTTCGTCCATGTGCGCCGTCTCGCCGATGCCGTTGGCATTGTCAGCGATGGGGCCGAAGGCGTCCATGGAGACCAGGTTGCCGGCGTGGGTCAGCCAGCCGATGCCGATGAGGGCCACGCCGTACATGACATACTGCGCGCCCATGGAGCCATAGATGACCACCGAAACGCCGATGGCGACGGCGATGGTGACGATGGCCCACACGCTGGACTCATATCCCGAAGCCAGACCGGAGAGGATGGTGGTCGCCGGGCCGAACTTGGTCGCTTTGGCGATTTCGGTGACCGCGCCGGACTCTTTGGCTGTGAACATGGCCGTGACGCGGTTGACGATGACGTTGAAGACGACGCCGGTGGAGACCATGGCCGCCAGCTTCCAGTCGTGGGTGTAGAGCAGGCCCAGCGTGAAGGAGCAGACGATGGTGATGACCGACGAGACTTCGTAGGCGATTTCCATGCTGTGCCAGGCGTCGCCCTTGGCGACGGTGCGCTCCCAGATGGGCACCGAGAAGGTGCCGACGATGGAGCTGATGACGCCGATGGCGCGCACGAGGAGCGGGAAGATGATCCAGTAGACGTTGCCGGTCAGGCGCATGAGGGCCAGACCGAGGATCAGGGACGAGACGATGGTGACTTCGTAGGATTCGAAGATGTCGGCGGCCATGCCGGCGCAGTCGCCGACATTGTCGCCCACGAGGTCCGCGATGACGGCGGCGTTGCGCGGGTCGTCTTCTTCCAGACCCTTCTCGACCTTGCCGACCAGGTCCGCGCCCACGTCGGCGGCTTTGGTGTAGATGCCGCCGCCCACGCGCATGAAGAGGGCGAGGAGCGTGCCGCCGAAGCCGAAGCCCAAGAGGGCGTCCGGCGCGGCCTTGCCGAAGATGATGAAGATGGTCGTGCCGCCCAACAGGCCCAGGCCGTCGGTCAGCATGCCGGTGAAGGTGCCGGAGCGGTAGGCGATACGCAGGGCGTCGCCGAAGTTGTGCATGGAGGCGGCGGCCACGCGCAGGTTGCCGGCCACGGCCATACGCATGCCCAATTGACCGACCAGCAGCGAGAAGAGAGCGCCGAGGACGAAGGCGCCGGCGCGCCCGAAGGCGATGATGATGCGGGCGCTGTCGCCAAACCGCTCGACTGCTTCGGGTGTCGGCTTGGACACCCACACGCTGGCGAAGAGGGCGAACAAAAGGATGCCCACAAAGGGCAAAATGGTCTTCAACTGCCGGCTCAAGTAGGCGTCAGCGCCCGTTTTGATGGCCGTCCAGATC
>CAIQJD010000271.1 GCA_903872005.1 uncultured bacterium
AAGTTGGGCATTACCCGCGAGCGCGTGCGCCAGATCGAGTCCAAGGCGTTGCGCCGGCTGCGCCACCCCTACCGCAGCCAGAAAATTCGCGACTTCGCCAAGAGTTAGCGCGCCGGCGCGGCCTGGCGGCTATAGCAACTCCCGCTTCTGCTCCTGCTGCAACTTTTCCACGATCAAGCGCACATCCTGGGCGCGTGCCTTGGGGCAAATCAGGATGGCATCGCCGGTATCCACCACGATCATCTCTTCCAGCCCCAGGGCCGCGATGCGCCGGCCGGACGAATAGATCAACGAGCGGCGCGTCTCCACGCATACGACATCGCCGTCCAGCACATTCCCCTGCGCGTCGGCCGGCAACAGCTCCAATAACGTGGCCCAGCTCCCCACATCGCTCCAGCCGATGTCGGCCGGGATCACCGCCACGTTGCGCGCCTTCTCCATCACCCCAAAATCAATCGTCTGCTTGGCGATGCGCGGCCAGACGCGTTGCAGCGTCTCTTCCTGGGCCGGCGTCCCCCAGGCGCGCGCGATCTCCTCCAATTGGGCGACGGTCTCCGGCATCAGCCGGCCCATCTCGGCCAGAATGTCTGCCACACGCCAGATGAACATGCCGCTGTTCCAGCTATAGCGCCCGCTGGCGACGAACTGCTGCGCGGTCGCCAAATCGGGCTTTTCGGCGAAGCGCGCCACCTGATAGACGGCCATGCCACCGGCCGTGCCCAGGCTGGCCCCGCGTTCGATATAGCCGTAGCCAGTTTCCGGGTGGGATGCAGCGATGCCCAGCGTGACCAGCCGGCCGGCGCCGGCGACTTCGGCGGCCGCGGCGATGGCCTGACGGAAGCGCGCCCGGTCGGTGATCAGATGGTCCGCGGTGAGGATGGCCATGGTGGCCGAGGGGTCGCGACGGGCCAGCAGGACGGCGGCCAGGCCGATGGCCGGCGCGGTGCCGCGCCCCATGATTTCCCCGATGACATTATCGGCGGGCACTTGCGGCGCCTGCTGGCGCGCCAGGCCGCAGTATTCGCGGTTGGTGATGATGAAGATGCGCTCGGCCGGCGTCAGCGGCTCGATGCGCTCGACGGCCTCTTGCAGCATGGTGCGCGCGCCGGTCAGGGGCAGGAATTGCTTCGGATGCTGCGCCCGGCTGAGCGGCCACAGGCGTGTGCCGCTCCCGCCGGCGAGGATCACCGCGTATAACATGGGCGTCATTGCCTCCCTCCACAAATATGGGGCGAAGTATAAGCGAAATGGCGCGCCGGCGCAATTCGCGTCGCGCTCATCCCCACGACCAGGGGATAGTGTTGGAATAGATCCATGCCGCGGTGAAGATGGCCGAGACGCCGGCCGCCAGCAGCCCGATCTCCCCCAGCGCGCTGGGGCGTCCCTCGGCCTCTTCCTGGCGGCTCACCCCGATGAGCAGCCAGGCCGCCAGCATGGTCAGGGGCAGGGCGGCCGGCGAGAAGAGGTCCCAATCGCGCCGGCCGCCATAGTCGGCGTTCCAGATCAGCGTGAAGACGAGGTAGCTGGCGGCGGCCACGACCAGGAAAGTCCCGCCGGGCCGGCGCAGCGCGGCGCGGCCGCGCCGGCTTGCCAGCAGCGCCGCGACCAGCGCCAGGCTGAAGGGCGCGACCAGCACTTGCTCGTTGGCGATGTCCAGCAAGTGCGCCGGCGAGAACATCGTGTAGCGTTCCCACTTCGAGTGCAGCGTTGTCAGGGGCACGAGCCAACGCGCGTCGCCGCCGCCGGGCGCGTCGCTGCTCAATAGGGCCGAGATGCCGTGCCCGCCGGTCTCCATGAAGACGATGACGCTCACCAGGACCAGGGCCAGGGGGACGACGACCCGCAGGGTGTCCCAGAGGCGGGTCCTCGGCCGCGTGCGCCAGGCGTTCAGCCAGAGCCAGCCCAG
>CAIQJD010000272.1 GCA_903872005.1 uncultured bacterium
AGCGCCGCGTCGGCGCACGCCCTCGCGTCCAGCAGGGCGTAGAGCGGCGCCGGATCCGACGGCCGCAGGAAGAGGTCCACGTAGGGGAATTTCTGGCGCAGGGCGCGGTCGTCATCGCCGACCAGACAGCCCATGACCGCCAGGATGACATCTGGCCGCCGGCGCTTGATGGGCTGCAACGAGGAGAGCCGCCCCAGGGCCTTGCTCTCGGCGCTCTCGCGCACCACGCAGGTGTTGAGGAGGATGATGTCAGCATCGGCCGGCGTGAGGGCCGGCCGGAGGCCGCGCGCTTCCAGGCCGTCGGCCAGGGCGCGCGAATCGGCCGCGTTCATTTGGCAACCGATAGTCCAGATGTGGTAGGTGTTAGGCATGCAAAATCGGCATCTCGCTATAAACTCGCCCGTGCAACAGACGTCCCGTCAGGTTCTTACGCGTCCCACCCCATTGTTTGAAGAAGAAAGGCACATGGGCAGCATGGCACTGGCGCATGATCGAATCCACCCACTCCGATGCCATCGGGCGGGCGTAAGGGCCAGACTCGCCACCGACGATGACCCAATGGATACCCTGAAGCGGCAGATTATCCAGCGGGCCCAGTAGCGGCTCACACGAGAGGAAACGCACCGCGGCCGGCGCACACCGCAGATCATGGACGCGTCGCAAGACGCTGGAATCTTCCACGCTGACGCCCATCCAGACATTTGGCGGCCAGGGCAACTGGCCGGCTACCTGGCGTAAGCGCTCGCTGCGCTTGGTCAAGACCTGGAAACTGTGGCGCCGGCAACGTTCCATCGTCGCGAAGACGCGTTTGATGAAGTCCAGCGGCACGTCCTCGTGGAACAGATCGCTCATCGAGTTCACGAAAACGCGACGTGGCTGACGCCAGGCAAGCGGCAGATCAATCAGGTCTTCGTGCAACGCGAGTTGAAAGGCATCCTGGTACCGGGCTACTCGCATCGCCTGCAGTCGTTTCGCCATGCGCTCGGCATAGCAATGCTTGCAGCCGGCGCTAATCTTCGTGCAGCCGGTCGTCGGATTCCACGTCATTTCCGTCCATTCAATCTTTGTGAGAGTCGCCATGTTGACCACCGAGAATATCTTGGGCGATCTTGACTGCCTTTGGCGCGACTTTGGGATTGCCGGCCGCGAAACATCACAGGTAGAGAGGGATGTTCTTCGAGTTCAGTAATGGGAGTGGGTTGTCAGCAACCACAGGTCAATCCCTTTCGTCTGGGCGATAGCCTCGATGGTGCGCCATTCAACCTGCACGCCATAAGGATCGAGAAAGACGACCGCGCGATGGCGCTTCCAGTCAGTCGCTCTGCACCACCACAACAGATGCTCATTGGCATCAGTCAGGATGATGTCCATCGCGGAAGCTCTTGCGGGATACTCTTGCTTGAGTTGTTCAAGTTCTTTGATCCGTTCAGGATCAAGTTCAATGAACATGTACCGGTCGAAAGCCGGTTCAGTTTCCAACGCGATGCGGGCGCTGCCCTACTGATACGCCTGGGCATCTGCTTCCGCAAGTTCTGGAAACAGGGGCGCTTCGGAAGATGCCGGCTTGGAATGCATACGGGTTCCTGTGCCGGCGAATGCGTCCACATAGATGGTCCGGTAGTATTGCGCGCGGACGTTCTTGGTGAATATGGTCGTATAGGCTTGCAGGTACTTCCGAAGCCGTTCCAGTTTGTCCGTTGTCCATTCGCCCCCGAACTGATGCGTGGTCATAGCCCCTCCTGGCGCGATGCCCCGTTTGGAAGCCCACAGAACGGAACCGATTGGGAACAGTTAGCAAATCACGCCCGCTTCATGATCTCCCTGGCCGCCACGATGCCGGACGCCGATGCCTGAATCACGCCGCGCGTCACGCCGGCCCCATCGCCGGCCGCGAACAAGTTCGAGATGCGCGTCTCCAACGCCGAGTTCAGGTGCAGCCGCGACGAATAGAACTTCACCTCCACGCCATACAGCAGCGTATGCCGCGAATAGACCCCCGGCGTCAGCTCATCCATGGCCTTGAGCATCTCCAGCAGGTTCGCCAGATGCCGGTACGGGAAGACCAGACCCAGGTCGCCCGGTGTGGCCGAAGCCAGGGTCGGGCGCACCAGGGAGCGCGACATACGCTCTTGCGTGGAGCGCCGGCCCTGTTCCAGATCGCCCAGGCGCTGCACGATGACGCCATCGCCCAGCAGATTCGCCAGATGGGCGATGGACTTCCCATATTCAATCGGGTTGTTGAACGGCTCGGTGAACTTCTTGCTCACCAGCAGGGCAAAGTTGGTGTTCGGGGTGCGCCGCTCGGCATACGAATGGCCGTTCACCGTCTGCAAGTCGCCATAGTATTCGCTGGTCACTTCGCCATAGGGGCAGACGCAGAAGGTACGCACCCGGTCATCGAAGGCGCGCGAGAAGTAGATCAGCTTCGGCTCATACAGGATGCTGGTGAGCGGCTCCAACACGGTCGCCGGCAGCTCGACGCGCACGCCCAGATCTACCGGGTTGCGCTCCAGCTCCAGCTCTTTGGCCTGGTTGGTCAGCCAGGGCGCGCCCTCGCGGCCGGGGGCCAGGACGATGAAATTGCCATGCACCTGCGTCCCGTCGCGCAGCTCGACGCCGACCGCATGGCTATTGGTGGTGAGTATGGAGACAACCTCAGCGCGCAGCCGGACGGTCACGCCGCGCGCCAGCAGCTCGTCACGCATGGCGCGCAGGATGTCGGCCGAGCGGTCGGTGCCCATGTGACGGATCGGGTCGGCGATCAGGCGCAAGCCGGCGCGCGCCGACTCTTTTTGCAGGCGCTCGATCTCGTCTTTGTTGCCGCCGTGAATGGTCTCCGTCGCGCCATAATGAACGTAGAGCGCGTCGACCTCGCGGATCAGCGCTTCCACCGTCTCGCGCGGCAGGATGCTGGGAAGCCAGCCGCCCACGTCCGGCGAGAGGGTGAGCTTGCCATCGGAATACGCGCCGGCGCCGCCCCAGCCCGAAAGGACCGAACAGGGCCGGCAATGCTTGCACTCGCTGTTCGTCTCGTGCATGATGCAGTGGCGCTTGTCAATATCGGCCCCTTTGTCCAGGATCAGCACCTTCAAGGCCGACTTTTCGGAAAGCTCCAGCGCGGCGAAGATGCCGGCCGGCCCGGCTCCCACGATAATGACGTCATACTTATCTACGCTCATGCTACACTCCTCAGGCGGCGCGATCTTGTGACGGCGCGGCTCCTGCGCCGGGATGTTGCAAGGTATGATGCAAGAACTGGCCGGTATAGGAGCGCTGGACGCCGGCGATTTGCTCCGGCGCGCCTTCGGCGATCACCCACCCGCCGGCGTCGCCCCCCTCTGGCCCCATATCAATGATCCAATCGGCGGTCTTGATGACATCCAGGTTATGCTCGATGACGACCACGCTGTTGCCGGAATCTACCAGCCGGTTCAGCACTTCCAGCAGCCGTTCCACGTCCGCGAAGTGCAGGCCGGTGGTCGGCTCGTCCAGGATGTACAGGGTGCGGCCGGTGGCGCGGCGGGATAGCTCCTTCGCCAGCTTGATGCGCTGGGCCTCGCCGCCGGAAAGAGTGGTCGCCGGCTGGCCCAGGCGGATGTAGCCCAGGCCGACGTCGTTGAGCGTCTCCAGCTTGTGGCGGATGGCCGGCAGATTGGTGAAGAACTCCAGCGCCTCGCCCACGGTCAGATCCAGCACGTCGGCGATACTCTTGCCCTTGTAGTGGATCTCCAGCGCCTCGCGATTGTAACGTTTGCCATGACAGACTTCGCACGGCACGTAGACATCGGGCAGGAATTGCATCTCGATGCGGATGATGCCATCGCCGTGGCAGGCTTCACAGCGCCCGCCCTTGACGTTGAAGGAGAAGCGCCCCGGCTCGTAGCCGCGCATCTTCGATTCGGGCATGGACGCGAAGAGATCGCGGATCGGCGTGAAGACGTCGGCATACGTGGCCGGGTTGGAGCGCGGCGTGCGCCCGATGGGCGACTGGTCAATGTTGATGACCTTGTCCAGATGCTCCAGTCCCTCGATGGCGCGGTGCGCGCCGGGGCGATCCTTGGCCCGGTAAAGCTGCTGCGCCAGCTTCTTGTAGAGGACTTCGATGACCAGACTCGACTTGCCAGAGCCGGAGACGCCAGTGACGCAGACGAAGCGCCCCAGGGGGAAGCGCACATCTACATTCTTGAGGTTGTTCTCTGTGGCCCCGCGCACCATCAGCTCCTTGCCGTTGCCGCTGCGCCGCGTGGCCGGCGTGACCAGTTGGCGCGCGCCGGTCAAGAACTGGCCGGTGATGGACGCCGGATTGGCTTCGATGGCCGGCAGCGGGCCGGCCGCCACGACCTGACCCCCATGCTCGCCGGCGCCCGGCCCCATATCCACGATCCAGTCAGCGGCGCGCATCGTCTCTTCGTCATGCTCGATGACCAGGACGGTATTGCCCAGGTCGCGCATCCGCTTCAACGTATCAATCAGCCGGGCGTTGTCGCGCGGGTGCAGGCCGATGGACGGCTCGTCCAGGATGTAGAGGACGCCCATCAGTTGCGAGCCGATCTGCGTCGCCAGACGGATGCGCTGCGCCTCTCCGCCGGAGAGGGTGGCGACGCGCCGCGCCAGCGTCAGATAGTCCAGGCCGACGTTGACCATGAAGCTGAGCCGGGCGCGAATCTCCTTGAGGATCTGCGCGGCGATCTTGCGCTGGCGCGAGTTGAACGGCGTCTGGTCGCCTTGCAAGCGCGTCGCCCATTCCGAGACGCGCGCCACCGGCAATTGTGTCACCTCGAAAATGTTCAGGTCAGATACGGTGACGGCCAACGCTTCAGGGCGCAGGCGCTTGCCCTGGCAAGTGGGGCATTCGCGCATGGTCATGTAACGCTCAATCAGACTGCGAGCATATTCGGACTGCGTCTCGCGGTAGCGCCGCTGCAAGTTGTTGATGACGCCCTCGAAGGTCGTCTCGTAGTGGCGCTCGTCGCCGCGCCGGTTCTGGTAGTGGACGCGGATCTTCTCGGCGCTGGCGCCGTACAGGATGCGCTGCATCTGCTTGGGCGACAGCTCGCTCACCGGCACGTCCGTCGGAATGCCGAAGTGATCGCTGGCGGCCTTGAGGAGCTGCTGGTAGTAGCCCTCGCCGTTGTCCGAGACCTCATTGCGGTTCCAGGGCAGCACCGCCCCCTGGTTGATGGAGAGGGTCTTATCGGGCAAGATCAGGTCGGCGTCGAATTCCAGTTGCGTCCCCAGGCCGCCACAGGTGGGGCAGGCCCCATAGGGCGTGTTGAAAGAGAAGGTGCGCGGCTCGATTTCGGGAAGCGAGATGCCGCAATGGACGCAGGAGAAATGCTCCGAGTAGAGCTGATCCTGCATCGCGCCGGCTTCATCCAGCCGGCTGATGATGACGACGCCCCCACCCAGCTTGAGCGCCATCTCCACCGAATCGGCCAGCCGGCTCATGTAGTCCTGGGCCTCGTTGCGCTCCAGGCTCTCCAGCGGGCGCACGATGACGCGGTCCACCATCGCTTCGATGGTATGCTGCTTGTAGCGATCCAGCTCGATCTCTTCGTCCAGGTCGCGGATCTCGCCGTTGACGCGCACGCGCACATAGCCGGCCTTGCGAATGTCCTCGAAGACCTTCTTGTGCTCGCCCTTGCGATCCTTGATCAGCGGAGCCATCACCATGACGCGGGCGCTGCTCGGCAGCTCCTGGATGGAATCCACGATCTGCTGCACCGTCTGCTGGGCGATCTCGCGGCCGCATTGCGGGCAGTGGGGCGTGCCGGCGCGGGCATACAGCAGGCGCAGATGGTCGTAGATTTCCGTGACGGTGCCCACCGTCGAGCGCGGGTTGTGCGAGACGCCCTTCTGGTCAATCGAGATGGCCGGCGAGAGGCCCTCAATCTGGTCTACGTCGGGCTTCTCCATCAGGCCGAGGAACTGGCGGGCGTAGGCCGAGAGGGACTCCACGTAGCGGCGTTGCCCTTCGGCGTAGATCGTATCGAAGGCCAGGCTCGACTTGCCGGAGCCGGACAGGCCGGTGATGACCACCAGCTTGTCACGCGGGATCTCGATATCCACGTTCTTCAGATTGTGTTCGCGCGCGCCACGGACGATCAATTTGTCCAGGGCCATGCTTATCCTTCCTGAAAGCAGCATCACAAAATAGCACTTATGTGCTAATCATAGCACGCCGGCCTGCGTCTGTCAACCCGGGGCGGCCCCAAACCGCACCGGTCTTCAAGACCGGTGCGGTTTGGAGCGCGCCGGCGCCAATCCCTGAAATCCCTCGCCCAGCACCTCATGCACCGAGCCGATGATGACGAAGGCGTCCGGGTCAATCTGGTGAATCAGGCGCTTGAGCCGGCTCAATTCGTTGCGCTGGAACGCGCACAACAGCACCTCGCGCTCCGTCTGCGTATAGCCGCCGCGCCCCTCCAACACGGTGACGCCGCGCTCCATCTCCTGCAAGATGCCGGCGCGGATTTCGTCCGGCCGGCTGGAGACGATGATGGCCGAACGGGCGGAACGCTCGCCCTCCTGGGCCAGGTCAATCACCTTGCTGGATACCGCAGCCAGGATAATGGCGTACATCGCCGGCTCCGGGCCGAAAATGAACGCCGCGCCGGCCAGAATGACCACATTGGCGATCAGCAGCGTGGTCCCGAAGCCGATGCCCAGGAAGCGCTTGACCAGCCGCGCCAGGATGTCGGTCCCGCCGGTGGTGCCCCCGAAGCGCAGCACCAACCCCAGTCCCAGCCCGTCCAGGATGCCGCCATAGATCGTATAGAGCAACGGGTCGGCAGTGACGCGCGGCAGGTAGGGTTGCAAGTAGTCAATGGCAAGGGACATCACCACGACGGCGAAGGCGGTGCGGATGCCGGCCGCCAGGCCGCCGCCCCAGCGCAAGCCGGCCAGGAAGAGCGGCAGGTTCAGGGCCAGGGTGATGATCCCGACCGGCGTCCCCAGGGTGTAGTGCAAGATGGTGGCGACGCCGACCACGCCGCCCGAAACGACCTTGTTGGGGATGAGGAAGAGGTCGGCTGCCAGGGCGACCAGGAGCGCGCCCAGGCCGATGACCAGGAATTCGCCGGCCAAGCGCAAGAGCCGCAGCCGCGTCCGTGACTCATCCAGCCGCAGCCGGCGCATCCAGCCCGCCATATTCCCCTCCCCTCACGCCATATTTCGCCACGCAACGTTCCATTTTATCATGGGGCATCCGGGCTGTCAAACCGCTTGAAACGCCGGGCCTGCCCCCAACCCCTCTTGACAAAGCGCGCCCAGTGCCGTATAATACACTCAGGCGCATATCTACATGTCTGACAGGTTGCGCGGAGGAAGTCCATGCTCCGTCCCATCGCCCAGGAGTCGGTCACGCAGAGCGTCGTGGATCAGGTCGTCGCGCTCATTCGC
>CAIQJD010000273.1 GCA_903872005.1 uncultured bacterium
CTGCTGCGCGACCCCGGCCATCGCTTCGCCCTCGATCTGCTCTTTAGCGGCGCGGCCGGCGTGCGTAGCGCCACCCATGCCTTGACGACCAGCGTGGAGGGCCGTCAGGTTCGGGTGCAGTTGCGGGATGGCGACACGCTCCCCGATCGTGATTGCCTCCTTGCCTGGGACCCGCCGCAAGACGAGCGCCGGCCGACGCTGCTGGTCCTGGCCCACGACGACGCGGCCGCCGGCCAGGTCTATTTCCTGGCCCTGGCGACGCCGCCGGTCGCGCCGGCGGAGCGCGATCTGCTGGCGCGCGAGGCGGTTGTCCTGGTGGATCACTCCGGCTCGATGAGCGGCCCCAAGTGGGAGGCCGCCGATTGGGCGGTCAACAAGTACCTGTACAGCCTGCGGCCGGCCGACGCGGTCTCGCTCTGCCTGTTTCACAGCACGACGCGTTGGTTCGCCACGTCGCCGCAGCCAGCCGCCGAGAAGACCATCGCCGATTTGCGCGCCTTCCTGGAGAATCACAAGGACAGCGGCGGAACCGAATTGGGCGTGGCGTTGGAGCAAGCCTTGAGCCAGCCGCGCACGCCTGACAAACCGTCGCGGCATTGCTTCATCATCACGGACGCCGAAGTGTCCGATGCGGCGCGCATCTTGCGCCTGGCCGATGCCGAGGCGACGCAGCCGGCGCGCCGGCGTATCAGCGTCCTGTGCATTGACGCCGCGCCCAATGCCTTCCTCGCCAGTGAGCTGGCCGAGCGGGGCGGCGGGGCGGCGCGTTTCCTGACCAGCCGGCCGGAGGAAGAAGACATCTCCACGGCGCTGGACGAGATTATGGCCGATTGGGCCGCGCCGGTCTATGCCGGCCTGCGCCTGAGCGTCAATCGGCCGGCGCTGGAGACTGGCGGCCAGGCTGTGTCGGCTGCCGACGGCGGGCGCGCCGCGGATTTGGGCGATATGCCCGCCGGCCGGCCGCGTTGGATCGCCGGGCGCATCCCGCGTGGCGATGGCGGCGCGCTGCTTTTCCGATTGAGCGACGGCGCGGGGCGCGAGCTGGCGGCCGAAACGGTGGCGCTGGATGGCGCGGCGCGGCCGGCGCTGAAGGCGCTCTTTGGGGCGCGGCGCATCCTCGGTCTGGAATACCTGATGAACGCCGGCTATGACCAGGCCCAATTGTCCGATCAACTGGCGCGTCTGGGTTACGACCCGGCGGCGCTGGCCGGCCCCGTGCAAACCAGCGTCTACGCTGAGAATCAGCGCCAGCAGGCCGAGGCTGCGCTGAGAGCATTGCTCGTCGCCGAGTCGCTGCGCTATGGCCTGGCCTGCGCCGAGACCGGTTTCATCGCCGTCCGTAACGAGGCCGGCAAGCGCGTGGAGTTCGCCGTCGCCGTCCCCAACGCGTTGCCGAATGGCTGGGACGGCGGTTTTGCGGCGATGCCGGCCCCGCAGACGCCGCCGATGATGGCGGCCGGCGCCATGCCATTCCCGGCGGCGCCCAGGGGCATGGGGGGCATTGCCTCCAAGCTCGCCAGTGTTCTGGGGGCTGGCGTGCGTGGCGGAGCCGGCGATGTCCGATCCTTCGCCGGGTCGCCGATGTCAGCGAGGGCGGACGCCGACGACGCGCCTGTTTTCTTGCGACGCTCCGGATCACGCGCACAGACAGACAGCACAGCGAAGGGGGCGCCCAGGCATCTGACGCTCCGCAGCCGGCCGACCTTCAGCGCCGGCGCGGCGGCGCTCTTCGATGCGGACGCCGGCAAGAGCGACCTGCCCGACGCGCTGGTCTTCAGTCAGTTGGAGCTGCGCTTTCCCGAAGGCGCGCCGGCTCTCGCCGGGCTGCATCCCGACCTGATGCTGCTGATTTACGTGGATGATCTGCTGACGCCGCGCGCCCGCATCCGCCTGCGCGACCTGCTGCAACAGGGCGGCAAGCGCCCGCTGAACATCGCCCGGCCAGCCGGCCGGCCGGTGCGGGTGGTTTTGGAGGACCCGGCCGGCGCGTGGGCCGGCGGCGCGCCCCAGATAGAACTGACGTTGAGCTGGCGCTGAAATCTTGGAGAGGTAGAGAGCTTTGTCTATGCAGTCCCAACCCCTGGCCGGCAAGATAGCCCTCGTCACCGGCGGCTCACGTGGCATCGGCGCCGGCATTGCCCTGGGCCTGGCAGAAGCCGGCGCGCGCGTGGTTATCAACTACGTCTCGCAGCCGGCGAAAGCCCGCGCCCTGGTGCTCGAAATTGAGCAACGCGGCGGCGAGGCCGATGCCTGCGGCGGCGATGTATCCGACCCGCAGCAAATTCAGGGCCTGGTCGCGTTCGTGGCCGGCCGCTTTGGCGGCGTGGACATTCTGGTGAACAACGCTGGCATCCACCAGCACCTGCCGGTGGAGCGGCTGAGCGTGACGGAGTGGCAGCGCCTCATGGCGGTCAACCTGCAGGCGCCTTTCATGCTCAGCCAACGCGTCTTGCCGTACATGCGGCAAATGACCTGGGGGCGTATCATCAACATCACGTCCATTGACGCGTTCGCCGGCACGAGGGTGGAGGCGCACTATGGGGCCAGCAAGGCCGGCGTGGTCGGCTTCACGAAAGCCCTGGCGTTGGAGACGGCCAGCCAGGGGATCACCGTCAACGCCATCGCGCCAGGGAGCATTGATACCGACATGCTGGCGGTTGATACCGAGGAGCGCCGCGCCGCGTTGATTGCCGACATCCCGGTCGGCCGGCTGGGTGCGCCGGCCGACAT
Source organism: uncultured bacterium (assembly GCA_903872005.1). Next base: position 2,731 of record CAIQJD010000273.1, read on the forward strand.
CGC
>CAIQJD010000274.1 GCA_903872005.1 uncultured bacterium
CCGCGCCGGCGTCGGCGACGCGCCTGGAGGCGCGGGCTGAAACGCTGCGCCTCTACGGCTACCGGCTGGAGCCAGCGCGGCCGGCCGCCGGCGCGCCGGTCACGCTGACGCTCTACTGGCAGGCAGAGGGCGAGACGCCGACCGCCTACACCGTCTTCGCCCAACTGTTGGACGCCGGCGGGCAGATCGCGGCACAATTCGACCGCGCGCCGGCCGAAGGGAGCCGGCCGACGAGTGGCTGGGTCGCCGACGAGTTCATCGCCGACGCCTATCGCTTCGACGCCTGGCCGGCGGGGGGCAGCTTCGTGGTGGGGATGTACGAGGTCGGGCCGGCCGGCCTGCGCCGGCTGAGTTGGAGCGGGCCGGCCGGCGCGCCGCTGGGCGACGCGCTGCGCCTGGGGCCGTAGCACACGGTCAGTCTCATGCGTCAAAGAGTCGGGCAACTCTATTTGCCAATCTGCCAGACGGCAGAAATCGTATCACTCCAAGGCAAGATAGCCGGGCGTCTGGTGATGTGGTGTATCCAGATAAACCTTGGCTTCTGGCACTCCATTGAACTTGCCATGACTCCAGCGTATCTCGATGTGTCCCTGTGCGCAGACAAGTTGATCCGTTTCGCGGTCAATGGCTGACGCCGTCCATCTTACCAACGGCTGTCCCACTGCCTGCGCCGAAATGTCCAAGTGCTCGAACTTGTAGCGTTGACGCCAATCCCATGGAGTGCCGATCATCACACGAATGGGTTGCCCCAGCCGATCTATCCCCAACACGAAATAGGGGGCGTCCGCGAGGCGAAGCAATCGCCACGTCATCGTCTCTTGTAGGACCCTCGTTCCCAGTTGTGCTTTCCAACGTTTCACAGAGGCATCAGATACCGCCACGGAGAATTGCTGAAATTGGTCAGCAAGACGGCCCTTCCAGGGGCCTTTTAGTCTATTGCGAATGACTTTACGCTGTTCCTTGCTTAGCGCACGCGGGTCTGTGGGCCAATCGGCGATGCTCAACTCTCGCAGTGAGGCTTCGTAAAGAGTCAGGTATTCTGTCTGAGCAACCTCGGCGAACCAGTTTACGCGTCCGTGCCCATGCCGGCTCTGCAGAGCGCGGTCAAACAGATGCGCGGGACTGGAGTTGAGCAGGATTTGCGATCCATACTTACAGCTTATCAGATAGACGTGGTCGACGCGAATGTCGGCCGGGATATACTCATATCCCGGCGGTTTCTGAGGGCCTCTCCATTCGACCACCAGGGGGCAGCGGCCACGCAGTCCCTGCGTTGACGCGAGAAAGGCTTCGCCATTTTGCCACGCGCACGCGGCCAGCCGCTGATAGTCGCCCGTTTCGGCAGCCACGAGGACAGATCGCCATACAGCGTCCGATATATTGAAGAGCCGGCTCGGCAGGTCTTTCTCCGCGCGGTCGCCAAGAATTCCCAGCGCGGTCAGCAATTCCGATACCGTGGTGCGCAGGTCAGGCATGGGGATTCTTGAAGATTGTCGCGCCGCGAATGATGAAACGATAGGGTTCTTTGGCCAATTCGTCCCTTGTCCACACCTTCTCGGAATCGAAGATACTGATTCCAACTCCCGTTTGCGTGACCCAGGTCTCCAAAGCATCTGACCAGTTTTGTTGGAGAAGCGCCTCGCGAATTGCCGCGAGCGCCTGCGGTTCAAAATCGGCGCTTGGGGATTGTGCTATCACTCGTCTGGCAAGAACTTCCGAGAGAGTCTCTATGTTCTCAGCAACGTAGACCTCGGGCGGGTCCTTGTGGACGATGGCATACGCGACGGGTGGCTGCATTACCTGTCTCCATTGTCTTGGTTCGACATAGCCAGTTCGGCCGGCGACCAGAAACCAGGGAGCGGCTTGGTGTACGCTCCCGACGCATAGCGCTTCAGCCGATTCTGCCCTGACTCACTGAGCATTTCGATTGCATCAAACACAGACATCCACCTGACAGCGCGCAGTGCGGTATCGCCAGCACTTCTCGGTTGTGGCAAGTTCGTGGTCAGAAGAATAATGTGCGTCTTATCGTTCTTCTTGAGTACCATAGCTCGCCCCAGGGCTTTCCACAACGTGTCGGTTCGCAGGAGACCGGCGCGAGGTGTAGTGAAGGCGCCGGAGACATCGAAATACCACTTACTCCCACCCTGATCTCGCGCGACGACGTTCACTTCAAGCCCTAACCCCCTGATACGGTAATTCTCTGCCTCCACAATAAAGCCACAATCAGCAAGCACTCTAACCGCGATGTGCTGTGCTACTTTCCCTTCTCTGGTAGCTCTTGCCTGGTAGTCCACGCCCTCCGAAGCCGAAAGGATTTCGGATTCGCTCACTTCAAGATCATAGGTCTCCAAAGAGAGCGAACCGGGCGCTTTGTCTTGGTGAACGGCATTGCCCCCCGCCAATCGTGCGACTTCTGCTTCGACGCGAAGTTTCGCCATTTGTACGTATTTGTCATCAATATCATAGCCGACATAGCGTCGATCTGTTCGTGCTGCTGCTACTAATGTGCTTCCTACGCCCATAAAGGGATCAAGGACCAGATCATCCCTGAAAGTATATAGCCTGATCAGTCGTTCGGGCAACTCGACTGGAAATGGGGCTGGATGTCCAACCCGTGTTGCAATTTCTGGCAGAATGTCCCAAATGTCCAATGTAGCAGACAGGAACTCATCTGTACTGATCGTACTTTCATGCGGTAGCCCAGGGCGCGCTTCTCTGCGCTGCTTCGCTGACTGTGCGCGATCAAACCGTCCCTTGCTCGCGATTATCACTCGCTCTGTAATGTCTCGCAATACAGGATTCGAGGCTTGCCGAAACGAACCCCAGGCACATGACCCACTAGATCCAGCACCTTTCTGCCAGATCACCTCGCCTCGCAAGAGGAATCTGAGACGGTCCTGCAGTATTCCGATGACATCCGCGGAGAGGCTGCGATATGGTTTCCGGCCGAGATTCGCCACGTTGACCGCGATCCGGCCGCCGGGTTCCAGCACCCGCTTGCACTCTTTGAACACGCGATATAGCATCTCCAGGTAATCCAGGTAGGTCGCCGGCACGTGCCCCTCGCCAAGCGCCTCTTCATATTCCTTGCCGACAAAATAGGGCGGAGATGTCACAACGAGCGCGACGGAGTTGTCAGGAATATCTCGCATATCGGAAGAGTCGCCGCATACGAACGGGTCTGCCGGCGTCCACATCGGAGCGACGTTGTCGTCGCTTGAGATTTCCGGCGGGGTGAAGCGCGCGTAGAATGAGCTGGAATCATGGCCCTCCCTACGACTCACTCCGAAGCTCGAAGTGACCGTAGGCGTCCTGGGAACTCTCTCAATCACTCTGGGGATCCTCCCCTGAATCTATCAATAAGAATTGCCATGGCAAAGTTATCGCTCAATCAGGTGAGCGACGAGGAGACCTGGCCCGACAATCATGAAGACGCCATTGGCGCTGACTCCAGCGCGGGTTTGGTCGCCTGAATGTGATTATACTACATCTGACGCGCATGGCAACAGAGGAATAGCAGGACCGCAGATCTGTTTATCCTGCAAGCCGGCGCAATACCGCGCCTCCATGCAAACTTGACACGCCGGTTCTGCTCTGTTACCATCGGCCTCATTGGAACCACGCCATGTCACAGGAGGCGAACCCGTGAGCCAACGCAGCGACGCATTGAAGGCCATGCGCGGCGAAAAGCCGGAGCGTATCCCTTTCATCGGGCGCATGGATCTGTGGTACAACTACAATCGGGCCAAAGGGACGCTGCCGGCGCAGTACCGCAACGCCCATCTCTGGGACATCCAGCGCGACCTGGGCATCGGCGTCTTCGCCTTCGGCGCGTGGATCCCCAAGTACTTCAGCGTCAGTTACCCCGGCGTGGAAATCCGCACGCAGACCACCCGCACCGAGCGCATCGTCACCTATGCCACCCCCTACGGGACGCTGCGCTCGCGCCACGTCCTCTCGGAAGAGTTGATTGACGCCGATGTCACCGGCATGCAAGTCGAGCATCTCTTCAAAGATGAGCGGGACTACGATGCGCTCCTGTATCTGCTGGAAAACAGCCAGGTCGCGCCCAACTATGGCGACTACGAGCGCATCCAGCAGGCCATCGGTGAGGATGGCATCTCGCTCCCCTTCACCGGCTACGTCCCCATGCACGACGTGGGCCACACCTACATGGGCTACGAAACCTTCTACTATGAGCTGCACGATCACCCCGACAAAGTCGAGCGGGTGCATCAGGCGCTCCTGACGCAACAGTGGAAGGCGATTGATCTGGCCGCCGGCTGTCCGGCCGTCGCCATCGAAGTCGGCGGAAACTACGACGAGCAGATGACCCCGCCCAAGATCTTCGACCGCTACTGCATCCCCTTCTATCGCCAGGTCGCCGAAAGGTTCAAGCGCATGGGCAAGGTCCTGGTGGTGCATGGCGATGGCAACATGAAGAAGCTGCTGACCTCGCTGCGCGAGGCGCACGTGGATGTGGTGGAAGCCGTGACGCCGGCGCCGATGACCTCCATTGACCTACGCGCGACGCGCGCCCTGTGGGGCGACCAGGTGACGCTGTGGGGCGGCATCGCCTCGATCACTCTGACGCCGACCTTCAGCGAGGAAGAGTTCCGGGCCTACATCGAGGACGTCTTCGACGCAGTGGCCCCCGGCGACCGCTTCATCCTGGGCTTCGGGGACAACGTGCCGACCGACGGGCTGTGGTCACGCATCGAATGGCTGGCGCAATACTATCGCCGGCGCGCCGGCTACCCGCTGCGCCGCTAATTTGACTTTGCCGGCCGGCTATGCTATACTCGCCGCAATTGAATAGAATGATGGAGGTGTCCCACGCTCGGAAGCAAGGGACCGAAGGGGGGAAGACCGGTGCAAGTCCGGCGCTGTCCCGCAACTGTAACCTCGTCGTGAGGGAGCCAGAGTACCCGCCTCGATCTATGTTCCGTTCGGGCCTTCGAGTGAAAGGGCGCGGGAACTGTAACCGACGTGTTCAGCCCCTTGTCATTCGACAAGGGGCTTCTTGTTCGTGTGATCCTGCGACGACGAGACTCTCATCCTCATCGTCGCCTCTCCTTTCCTTCTGGGGACGGGGCGCTGTTGGCGGCAGCGCCCCGTTCGCGTTCTCGGAGGGGCATCAGCGGATTTGCTTGTCGCCGCGATCTGTGCTACCATGCCGGCACGCGATGGCCCAATCGCCATCGCCTACTCTCCTGCGAGCCGGCCTGGCTCGAATGGGGTTGTCCGCCCGACCCATGGGTCGGGCGGACTTTATTCGTGCAGCGCCTATTCGTTCGCGCCGCGGCGCTGAATCCCTTCCAGATAGCCCACCGCGCCCCGCGAAAGCTCGGCCGCATTCCCCTCGTCCGTATCTACATGCATCTCCAGGGCGAACTCCGGGTTCACACGCACCATAACGTCGCCGAAGATCAGCTCGCGGCCGCCCTCGACCCGCACCATCACCACGTCCTTGTCCTGCAATCCGAAGAGGAGCGCATCCTCTGGCGTCATGTGGATATGGCGGTGCGCGATGATGACGCCCTTGTCCAGCTTCACTTCGCCGGCCGTCCCCTTCAACACCAGGCCCGGCGAGCCGGCCAAGTCGCCCGACATCCGCACCGGCGCGCTGATGCCCAGTTGGAACTCCTCGGTGCGCGAAATCTCCACCTGGCTCTCCTTGCGGGTGGGCCCCAGGACGCGCACGCTGGAGATCTCACGGCGCGGCCCCACCAGGGCGACGGCCTCGTCGCAGGCATACTGCCCCGGCTGCGAAAGGTCCGAGCGCGGCGTCAGCCGGTGGCCTGGGCCGAAGAGCGTCTCCACATCGCGCTGCGAGAGATGGACATGGTGCGCCGAGACGGCAATCGGGATCGGCCGGCGCTGCTGCTTCATCATCTGCGTGATGTCGCGGTAGCCCAGGACGCGGATCGTCTCGCGGGCGATCATGCGCGCCGGATTGCTGTGCGCCACCAGGACGCGCACCTTCGAGTCGGGGTGCGAGATATCCACGACGTGCGCGCCATCCACGCTCGACTGGCGGTTCCGCACCTCGTCAATCAAGATGCCCATGTGCCACAGGCCCTGGCAGGCGAGGGCGCGGATGCCGGCGCTGTTCTCGCCGATGCCGCCGCTGAAAACCAACGCGTCCAGGCCGCCCAGGGCGGCGAAATACGCGCCGATGGCCTTCCGCACCCGATAGGCGAAGGCTTGCGCCGCCAACATGGCGCGGGCATCGCCGGCATTGGCCGCCGCCGCCACTTCGCGCATATCGCCCGACGTGCCCGAAAGCGCCTTCAAGCCGCTCTCCGTGTTGAGCATCTGCTCAATCGCGTCGGCCGACATCTTCTTCTCGCGCATCAGGTAGGTCACGACGGCCGGATCAATATCGCCAGAGCGGGTCGTCATCAGCAACCCTTCCAGGGGCGTGAGGCCCATGGTGGTGTCAATGGAACGCCCGTGGTCAATGGCGCACGCCGAGGAGCCGGTGCCCAGGTGACACACGATCATTTGCAGCCGCGAGAAAGGCCGCTTGAGGAAAGCCGCCGCCTGCAAGCCGGCATACTGATGCGACATGCCATGGAAGCCATAGCGCCGAATGCCATCGCGCTCGTAATACTCGTCGGGAATGGCATAGCGGAAGGCATAGGCCGGCATCGTCTGATGGAACGCCGTGTCAAAGACCGCCACATGGGGAATGTCCGGGAGCAGGCGCATGGCCGCTTCGATTCCCAGGACGTGCATCGGATTGTGCAGCGGGGCCAGGGGCGCCACCCGCCGAATATCCTCCAGCACCTGCGCGTCAATGATGACGGAGTTGCTGTACTTGTCGCCGCCATGCACCACGCGGTGGCCGACGGCAGTGATCTCCTTCAGGCTACTGATGGCCCCACACTCTGGATCGCACAGCAATTCCAGGGCCTTCTCGATGATCTGGCCGTGATCCAGGCCGGCGATGGACACCGTCCGCTCGCCCTTCAGGCAGGTCTGGCGCAAGAAGCCGTCCGGCTGGCCGATGCCCTCGACCACGCCGGCCAGGTGCAACTGTTCGTGGGCCGTATCGAAGAAGTCATACTTCAATGAGCTGCGCCGCACGTTCAGGGTCAGCAGCCGTGTCGGCCGCGCCGAGATGAGCTTGAGGCCATACGGGTCTTCCGCATCCGACTGGGATTCGGCCAGCTTGGCCCGCTCGAACTGATCCTTCTCGATCAGCGCCGTGCGCCGCGCCAACGAGCGGGCGAAGCGCCGCATGGCCTGCGGGTCTTCGTTCAGCCACATCTCCACGACGTCAGCCGGGATCAACAGGAGCCGCGACGGCTGCGCCGCGATCAAATCCACCAGATTCGGCTCCTTGGTCATCAACGACACTTCGCCGTAGAAGTCGCCCCGCCTCAAGACCTCGAGGCAGCGCGGCTCGCCCAACATCGCCGGCGTGTAGACCTCCACCTGCCCTTCCAGCACAATCCCCAGGAACGTGGACGGCTGGCCGTAGGGCACGATGACCTCATCTGGCCCGTAGGGCGCAAACTGCCCGTGTTTCTCAATGATACCCAGAATCTCCTGTGGCGCGTCGCGCAACACCTCGATTCTGCGTAGCTCGTCCGAAGACAACATCTCTCGCCTCCTCAGAATTCCAACGAAATCGCCGCCACAGCGACTTCGCGCGATATTTCACAGATGCATTGTACCACAAAGGGGCGCGTGTGAGCAAAAATTGAGGCCGCCCTCAACCGGCGCGCCCGGCGGCCGGCCGGCGCGCGCCCCATTTGGGATATGCCGAAGAATTCTGCGATATTTTGGCTATTGACACGCGCTCGATATTCTTTTATAATCTTAATATCACTAGCACATGCGTGCTAATCAGCCTGGCGCCCGATCATGATGGACGTCCACGGCCACGGAGCGGAGCGCGATGACAACGGCGAGTAGACGAGTCCTGGATATGCAGGCCGACCGCATCGAGATGGTGCTGGCGGCGCACAAGGTTGGGGCGCGGGTCGCCGGCGGGGCGGTGGCGCCGCGTTGCGTGACCTTCGATGTGACGGCCGGCTGGGAAACGCGCGTGCGGCAGCTCACCAACCTGGCCGAAGAGATCGCCCTGGCCCTCGGCGCGCCGGGCTGCCGCGTCTACCGGGACGGCGCGGCCATCAAGATCGAAGTGCCGCAGGGCGGCAGCGGGAGCAAACTCGGCCTGCTGGCGCTCTGTCGGGGCGCGCGCGGCGCGCCGGCCGTCAGCGCGGTGCTGGGCGCCGGCCGGGATGGCCGGACGCTCCTGGCGCGCCTCGCCAGCCCCGACGTGGTGCACGTCCTCATTGCCGGCACCACCGGCAGCGGCAAAACCGAGGCCCTGCGCGCCATCGTCGCCAGCCTGGCCGTGCTGAATCGCCAGAGCGCCGTGCAGATGCTGCTGGTGGACCCGAAGGGTCGTGGTCTCGGCGCCTTCGCCGGCCTCCCGCACCTGCTGCGGCCGCCGGTCAGCAGCGTGGCCGAAGCCGGCGAATGCCTGCGCGCCCTGACGGCCGAAATGGAGCAGCGCGATGCGGCGGGCGCAGAATGGCCGCACATCGTCGTCGTGATAGACGAGCTGGCCGATCTGCTCATGCAGGGCGGCGCGGAGATCGAGACGCCGCTGGCGCGGCTGGTGCAACGCGGGCGCGGCGCCGGCCTGCACGTCGTGGCGGCCACGCAAAAGCCGGCCGCCAGCGTCATCGGATCCCTCATCCGCAGCAATTTCCCGCTCCGCATCGTCGGGCGGGTTTGCTCCGCGCAGGACGCCCTCGTGGCCGCCGGCGTTGGGGGAAGCAACGCCGAAAAGCTGCTGGGGCGCGGCGACATGCTGGCAATCCTCGGCGGTCAAACGCAGCGCTTTCAGGGCGCATATATTGGTGAAGCGGAGATCCGCGATCTGGCGCGCGGTGTGGGGCGCGCCTGAGCGCGGACGAACGCGCGCCGGCGCCAGGAAGCCGCTGGGGAGCGACGCCGCGTGGCGCATGGCCCCAGGCCGCCGGCCTTCGTGTTCCTCCGCGTCCAGGCGCGCCATACAACAGAGTTCAGCGTATTCTCAGGGAGGCGGTATTCGTATGAAGAAGATCGCGTTAGGTCTGGTGGGGGTTTTCATCGTTGCGCTGGCCGTAGCCATCGCCAAACAGCTCAGCTCGGAGGCGATGGCGGTGCTGGTTGGCATCGTGTGCGGCATCGGGGCCAGCATCCCGACCAGCCTCGTGATGCTCTACCTGCTCTCACGGCAGGATCAGATGGAAGAGCAGCGTCAGCAGCAACAGCAGGTGCGCCAGGCGACCGCGCAGCCGACGGTGATGATCGTCAGCCCGCCTGCCGGCATGGTCGCCGCGCCATACTATCAGCAGCCCCCGGCGCAGTACTATCCGCCCATGGGCAACATGCCAATGAGCGCCGGCGGCCGACAGTACTACCTGCTCGGCTCGGATGACAACTCGGAATCGTAGGAGGGGCGCGGATGGGCGCACGAACAGAGACCGTTGAGATGATTGAAAAGCGCTTTGGCTACTTCCCGCGCCTTTTCTGCTGGCGCGGCCGGCGCTTCGAGG
>CAIQJD010000275.1 GCA_903872005.1 uncultured bacterium
GCGCGCCGGCGTCACGCAGGGTCTGCTCCTGCTGCGCCAGGTTCTGCGGGTCCTCTTCCGTCCCACAGACGGCCGCCACAATGGCGAGATCGCGGCCGGCGGCCTGCGCCGCGGCGCGCGCCGCTCGGATGGCCGGGGCCAGGCTGCCGGCCGGATCGGCGTGGCTGCCCAGGCCCAACACGATGTCGAGGAGGATGACGGCCACATCTGTCTGCGCGGCCTCTTCCTGGAAACGCCGCACGCGCAGGGTCGGGTCAATCATGGGATGGGCGCGCGCCTGCGTGAACTCGTCGTCGCCCAGGTCCACCAGAGTATGCTTGACGCTGGTCCACGCATCGGCCAGGCGCAAGTCACGCCGCAGCGGGATATTGGACTGGACATCCCCGATGGTCTCGCTCAAGATGAGGAGCGCCTCATAACCCAGGGTGCCGCCAGAGAAGAGGCCGCGCAGGTAGCGCTGGTCGGGAGCGAGCTTCGCCGCCTGCTGGCGCGCCAGGGCATGGAGGTCGGCCGAGGATGCGACCGGCGCGCGGTCGCTCGCCCCGCCGGCGAGACGCACGGCATCGGTCGCCGCGTCTTCCAACGTACGCGCCCAGGTGATGCCCCCATTGGCCGGCGACGATTTGGCGCCGAGGAAATTGACCACCACCGGCTTGCGGCAGCGCGCCAGGCGCGCCAAAACGGCTTGCGCGACCGCCTCCGCCGGCGGCTTGGAGGTCACGACGAGGACGCGCGTCGCTGGATCGGCGTCCAGCAGGTCAATGCCGCGTAACATGGCGCTGCCGCCCACGGCCATGGAAAGGTCGCGACCTCCCACGCCGATGGCGTGGGAGATGCCCGATCCGAGCCGGTGCGCCAGCACGGTGATTTCCTGAATGCCAGTGCCCGATGCGCCGATGACGCCAATTGGCCCGCGCCGCACGATGTTGGCAAAGCCGAGTGCCGCGCCGTTGATGATCGTCGTGCCGCAGTCCGGCCCGAGGAGCAGCCGGCCGCGTTGGCTCGCCAGGCGCTTCAAGGCCACTTCATCCTCCAGCGAGACGTTGTCGCTGAAGAGCATCACGTGCAGACCGCGCTCCAGGGCGTGGCGGGCTTCCGACGCGGCGTACTGGCCGGGGATGGAGATGAGGGCGATGTTCGCGCCGGGCGTCGCGTTCAGGGCGGCGTCGAGGGTACGGAAGGTGTAGCCGGCATCCGACGCGGCCCGATTCTGGATCAGACTTTCGGCCTGCTGCGTCGCAGACTCCGCGGCCGCTTCGCTATCGGCGCGGATGGCGATGATGAGATCGTTGGGCGTCGCCGATAGCGCGTCGCCCAGCAGCAGGCCGGCGCTTTCCAGCAGGCGCTTGTTGTTGTCCGTTGCCATCATCAAGATGGCTTCTGCGACGCCGGCGAAGCTCCGCAGCTTCTCCGATATTTGCATCAGGCGCACCGAGTCATTGTACTCGCGCCGTTTCACCAGGACACGTTGGGCGGTCACTCTGCTGCTCCTTCCACGCGCACATCATGCAGGAGCGGGTAGGCTCCGATGGCGTCGAAGGCCAGGCCGGTGATGCCACGCCGCAGCGCCACGATATTGGTATTGCACTGGAGCGGCACAATCAGCGCCTGCTCCATGATGATCTCCTGCACCCGCTCGAAGAGGGGCACATATTCTTTGGGCGCGATAGTGTGTTCGCTCTGCTCAATGAGTCGGTCCAGTTCCGGGGCGAAGGATGCCGGCCGCTTGGTCCAGCCGTAAGCCCCGTTGGTTGCCCGCGAGTGGTAGATAAAGCTGAGAATCTGCGGGCCGCTGGCGTATTTGCCCTGGGGCACCAGGTTATGCTCGCCGGCATTGGCGCCGCGTATCCAATCTGCCGGCGACAGAGTACGCACGTCCACGTCTATGCCAACCTCACCGAGCTGCTGGCGAACCAGCCGGCCGAATTCGGGGTAGAAGTTGACCGGCAGGGCGTAGAAGATGACCCGCGCCGGCTGTCCGTCCTTCTGCCGGATGCCGCCGGCGGCCGGGACGCGCCAGCCCGCTGCATCGAGGAGCGCGCACGCTTTGGCCGGATCGGGGGGATAGACCTGCTCGACGGCCGGGTTATAGCCCAGGGTGAAATGAGACAGCGGGCCGCGCGCGTGCGGGAACTCGCCGTGGAAGACTTCACGCACAATGGCTTCCTGATTAAGGGCGTGCTTGATGGCGCGACGCACCGCCGGGTCGTCCGTTGGCGGCTTCGCCATGTTCATCATCAGGCAGACCGGCGCGCCGCGGATCGGGAAGGTCGCGACGGTGAAGGCCGGATCCGCGCGCAGGCCGGCCACATCGGCCGGCTCGACGTAGAAGACGCCGTTGGCGCGGCCGGCGCGCAGCGCGGCGGTGCGGTCAGCCCCATTGGGCATGAAGAGGAACGTCACCTCGCTCAGGTGGGCCGGCCCGCGATTGGCAACCACAGGGGGCGCCCAGGCATAGTCCGGATTGCGGCGCAGGCGGATGTATTGGCCGGCCTGCCAGGCATCGAAGATGAATGGCCCGCTGCCGACCGGCTGGCGGCGGAAATCGTCGCCCAGCCGGCGGGCGGCCGCCGGTGAGACCGGGGCCAACCAGCCCTGGCTGAGCGCGTCCAGGAAGGACGCGTAGGGCTGCGTCAGATGCACGGCGACGGTGTATTCATCCAGCACCTCGGCCGACTGATAGGGGCCGAGCATGCCGCCGGCGAGCTGCGACTTATTGGCGGGGTCGCGCGCCCGGTCGAGCGAGAACTTGACCGCATCCGCGTTGAAAGGCGTCCCGTCATGGAACTTCACGTCGCGGCGCAGGGTGAAGCGATAGGTGCATTGATCCGGCGAGAGATCCCACGATTCGGCCAGATGGGGCAAGAAAGCGCCGTCCGGCAGCTTGTGGACCAGCGTGTCGAAGACGCCCATGGTCATTTGCAGGCCCAATTCGGCCGCGTTGATGTGCGGATCAACGCCGGATGGCTCGTAGTGGACGCAGACGGTGAGCGTCTGGGGTTGCAGAGCAGAGGATGTTGTCATCACGCGCCTACCTCGATGGGCGAAATTTTGCTCACGGATGATCTGGTTCCGGGACCAGGGTGATGCGGAACGTGACCAGGTTCACCGGATCGGGACAGGCCAGCGTGCACCGGCCGGACTTCATGAAAGGGAGCTGCGCGTCGTAACGCAACGCATAGAAGTTGGGCATCAGGGTGACCATGGCGCTGGCGCAGAAGTAACCGTTGATATGATGACCATCGAAGCTGATCTGGTCGCCGATCTTGTGGAAAGGGCACACGCCCTGGATGGATTCCACGGTAGCTACCACAGTGTTCATGCTTCCTCCTGAAGGTTGGACTGACTATTGAAGCGATAGTAGGGCACGCCCAGGCGGTGGGGCGCAATCTGGCGCCGGCCGGCGGCGTAGGGCAGAATCTCCTGCGCCAGCGTCGGCGGTTGAGCCGCGCCGGCGCCCCGCGCGGCAACGATCTGCTGGCGCAGCGCGGCCGCCAGGGCCGGCTTGTCCACGGTGAGCAATTGGCGCTCGCGCATGACGAGGCGTCCATCAATCATGACGCTGACGACGTCGCGCGCGTCGGCGCGCGACAGCAGCAGGCCCAGGGGGTTGTCGGCCGGCGCGGCCCAGGGCGACTGGATGCGCTTCATGTCCACGAGGATGAGGTCGGCTTTCATCCCCGGCGCCAACGTGCCGACCTGCTGCTCAAGGCCCAGGGCGCGCGCGGCGCGTGAAGTCACCAGAGAAAGCCAATCGCCGGCCGACCAGTCCAATTGGGCCGCGCCGGGTTGCTGATGCAAATGGGCGGCCAGGCGCAACTCCTGCCAGATATCGCCATGGTCGTGCAACGCGTTGCTATCCAGGCCGAGGGCGACGTTAATGCCGCGCGCGCGCATCGCCGGGACCGGCGCGATGCCGCTGCCGAGGCGCAGATTGGAGCCGGGACAATGAACGATGGAGACGCCGGCTTCGGCGAGCAGGTCCATGTCGGACTCTGTCATCCACACGCCGTGGGCGCAGGAGAGCTTTCGGCTCAGGAAGCCGAGGCGCGCCAGGTGGGCCGGCATGCTTTCGCCATAGGCGCGGAAGGCATCCTGGCGCTGGTAAGGAGTTTCCAGCAGATGGGTTTGCATGCCGAGGCCGGTCTCGGCCGCGAAATCGCGGATGCTTTGCAGCAGCTCATCGGAACACC
>CAIQJD010000276.1 GCA_903872005.1 uncultured bacterium
ACCACATGTCTTTCGACCTGTCAAATCCCCGCACCCTGTTTGGTAAGGCCGCCGTCGCTCTGCTGCGCTCTTGCGGCGGGGCGGGACTTTACCACAGCTCTCCCCGCCAGTCAAATCGCACACTACCGCTTTTTTGCGTTCCCTCTCTTGCTCCGCCGTTCGATCAGCAAGCCAGACGCTCTGAGAGCCTCGTGACCCCTGTCCCCCGTCATTGCCGTCCAGCGAACACGAGGGGGGATAATAACACCCCTCTCCGAGAAAGTCAAATCGGCAGAGGCGAGTTTCACGCCGCGCCGCGACCCAGTAGCGCCCGGCGCACCGTTAGCTCATCGGCGTACTCCAGATCGCCGCCCACCGGCAAACCGTGGGCGAGCCGCGTCGCCTTGATCCCCAGGGGCGCAATCAGACGGCTGATATACATCGCCGTCGCCTCGCCCTCCAGATTCGGGTTCGTCGCCAGGATCACCTCTTGCGTCACGCCGGCCTTGAGCCGGTCCAGCAGCTCGCGGATGCGTAGCTCGTCTGGCCCGATCCCCTCCATAGGCGCCAGCGCCCCATGCAACACATGATACAATCCCTGATACGCGCCAGTGCGCTCAATCGCCAGCACATCCAGCGGCTCTTCGACCACACAGATCAGGCTCGGGTCTCGTTCAGAGTCGCCGCAAATACGACACGGACTTTCCTCGGCGATGTTGTAGCAGATGTTGCAGTACGTGATGCGCGCCTTCATCTCGCGCAAAGCCTCTGCCAGGCCCAGGGCATGCTCCGCCGGCGCGCGCAGCAAGTAGTAGGTCAGGCGCGACGCGGTCTTCGGCCCAATCCCCGGCAGTTTGGAGAATTCTTCAATCAACCGGGCGACCGGTTCGGGAACTTCTACCTTCCCCACGCTCAGAACAACCCCAATCCTGGCAGATTCAGGCCGCCGGTCAGCTTGCCCATGCGCTCCGCGGCCATCCCTTGCGCCTTCTGGATCGCTTCGTTCACCGCCGCCAGCACCATGTCTTGCAACATCTCCACATCCGCCGGATCCACCACTTCCGGCTTGATGGTGATAGAGCGCACTTCCAAATGGCCGGTAATGACCACACTGATCGCGCCGCCGCCGGCCGTCACCTCCACTGTCTCGTCGCCCAGCGCCTCTTGCGCCCTGACCATATCTTCCTGCAACCGCTGGATTTGCTGCATCATGCCGCCAGTACCACCACGCGGCATGAACGCCGGCTGTCCTTTGCCCTTACTCATCGCATGCTCCTCCTATGATCTGCGCGCCGGCAAGCCGGCGTCCGATTTCACTCGTTGTCGTCCCACGTCGGCGGCTCCTCCACTGGCCAGGGCGGCTCATCGGCTCGCGCCGGCTGCGGGGTGACCCGCTTCACCTGCCCGCCCCGCTCCCTGGCCGCCTGCACCAAAGGGTCTTCGGTCGCGCCGGCCGGCGCCGGCTTGGCCGGCGGCGTCTCGCGCACGCCACTGGCCGGCGGTTGCGTCGTTGGCGGGGCGCTTGCCGGCTTGCTCTTCGCCGCTGGCGCCGGCTCCTTCCCCTCCAGCCGGCATTGCACCCGCAGCGGCCGTCCCAGAACCTTGCTCAACACGCTGGCCAACGCCGCATTGCCATCCCGCTTCTCAAAATTGTCCTTGTTGAAGGCATTCTTGAAGGTGAAGATCACCACATCACCTTCCACGCCAATCGCCTGCGCCGAATTCAGCGAAGCCTGCGCGTGCATATTCACCGGCTTCAACTGGCGCAGAATCTCCGCCCATTGCCGGCGCACATCATCCAACGTCACACCGCCGGCCGCCGGCTCGGCCTCGCCGGCTTGCGGCATCGGCTTCGCATCCGCCGGCGCTTGCGCGGTAAAGGCGACCAACGGTCTTGGCTCGGCTTGCGCTTGCAGCAACGGCGCGCCGGCTTGCGCTGCGGCAGCCGGCCTGGACGCGGCTGGCTCGGCAACCAGACGCGGCGCGGACGGGAGCGCCGGCTTCTCGCGCGCCGGCGCCGGCTCGCTTGCCGGCCTCGCGCCGCTCACCGCATCCAGAAAAGCCAGCTCCAACGGCAATTGCGGCTGTAAACTGGCCCGCAACGCCATCGCCGACTCGCTGAACAGCCGGGCCAGGCGCACCAGATCCGCCAACTCCACCGCGCTGGCTTGCTGGCGCAGACGCTGGCGCGCTTCCGGATTGAGATGCAGCAGCCGCGCATCGCCGCCGGCTTTGAACAACAACATGCCGCGCAGGTATTCCAACAGATCGCTATTGAACTGGCGCAACTGCACGCCCTGATCCACCAGCCGATCAATGATCGCCAGGCCGGCCGGCGCGTCGCGCCCGATCAACGCATCGGAAAAATCGGCCAACACACTCGCCTCGCCGATGCCCAGGATGGTCTGCACGTGCTCGACAGTGATGCCATCCTCGCCATACGCCGTCAACTGATCCAGGAGCGTGACCGCATCCCGCACCGCTCCGCCGGCATGGGCCGCGATGAGGTCCAGCGCCTCGCTCTGCGCGGTCAACCCCTCCGCATCCGTGATGTGGCGCAGATGGCCGGCGATCAGCGAAGTGGGCACGAATCGAAAATCGAAGCGTTGGCAACGCGAGATGACCGTAGCCGGAATCTTTTGTGGATCCGTCGTCGCCAGGATGAAAATCACATGAGGCGGCGGCTCCTCCAACGTCTTCAGCAGCGCGTTGAACGCCGAAGTAGAGAGCATGTGGACTTCGTCAATGATATAGACCTTGAAGCGCGCCTGACCAGGGCGAAAGGCGATCTTATCGCGCAGATCGCGCACGTCGTCCACGCTCGTGTTGGACGCCGCATCAATCTCGATCAAGTCCATCAGCGATCCGTCGTTGACGGCGCGACAGATGGCGCACTGATTGCAGGGCCGCAGGCTATCCTCGCTGAGGCAATTCACGGCCTTCGCCAGGATGCGCGCGGTGGACGTCTTGCCGGTGCCGCGCGGCCCACAAAAGAGGTAAGCGT
>CAIQJD010000277.1 GCA_903872005.1 uncultured bacterium
GCGAACGCTTCTTGAGATTACAGGAATACTGGCCCCCTAAAGTCGTGGCAACGGAGAACCATCCTCCAAACTTGCGCTTGGCCGGCCTGCGGCTCGCGCCCCTGGGAGTTCAAATCGTTGATGTTCGATTGGCGGACAACGGCCCTATGCCTTTTGGGGACGGCGAGTTTGACCTGGCGCTGAATCGCCATTCTGGCTTCAACCCGGCTGAAGTAGCCCGCATTCTCGCGCCCGGCGGCGTATTCCTGACCGAGCAAGTGCATGGCCTGTGGGCGCAAGACTTATTAGTGGCATTTGGCGCAAAACCGCAATGGCCGTGGGCTACTTCAGAGTGGTATGCGCCGCGACTGAAGGCGGCCGGCTTGACCATCGTTCTGGCAGAGGAATGGGCCGGCCAGTTCATCTTCAAAGATGTGGGCGCAATTGTCTACTATCTGAAAGCGGTTCCATGGCTCGTACCGGGATTCTCCGTGGAAACGCACTCCGACTGCTTGCTCATACTGCAACGCCGGCTTGAAAGGGGCGACAGCTTGGCCTTCTCGGCAAGAGAATATCTGATTGAGGCGTCCAAGCAGTAGGACCAGCCCCTTGGCCCCCCGCTTCCGCCGGCACAGCGCCGGCTTCCTTCCAGGTGATGTCGAAGCCATCGCAAGGGTCATGCTGAACGAAGCGAAGCATCTCTTGCGCCACGTTAGAGACCCTTCACTGCGTTCAGGGTGACAATCCGTTGCACCGCTTGGTTGCTCCTTCACGATTCTGGAATGACGCCGGCCTCCTTTGGCGCAAATTGACATCCGCCCCATTCCGCCTATAATACTCCCAACAACCTGATACAAGCCTTCAGGGCAGGGTGAGGCGCTTCTGCGCCAATTCCCGATCGGCGGTATGGCGACTTCCATCGCTCAGCCCGCAAGCCAGTCTACTGGCAGACCCGGTGCGATGCCGGGGCCGACGGTATAGTCCGGATGAGAGAAGGCGGCCGGCATGTTCCCACATGCCCGGTCAGGATGAACCGTCATCCGCAGCGCCCTGAAGTCGCGAGACCGGGGCGCTTTTGTTTTGCTCTGCGCCCCCAAGGACGAGATGCTGATGTTGAAACAAGACGCTCTGACGCCCGAAGCCGGCGCCGCGTCGCGCCCCCGGCCGGCGCGCAAGCGGCGTGGCGGCGCGGCATGGCGCTCGGCCGGCCTGATCGTCGCCAGCTTGCTGCTGGCCCTGGCGCTGTGGGAGGCGCTGGCCTGGCTGGGCCAATACCCGGCCTACATCTTGCCGACGCCGGCGCGGGTCGCCTCGCGCTTCCTCAAGCTGGCGGCCGGCGAAATGCTCTGGCTGCACATCCGCATGACGCTGATCGAGGTCTTCGCCGGCCTGGGCCTGGGCATGGCCGTCGCCTTTCTGCTCGGCTACGGCATCGCCCGCTGGCGCGGCCTGGAGCGCATCCTCTCGCCCTACATCGTCGCCTCGCAGGCCATCCCCATCATCGCCCTGGCCCCGCTGCTGGTGATCTGGTTCGGCTTCGGGCCGCTCTCCAAGATCGTCGTCTGCGCCCTGGTGGTCTTCTTCCCGCTGCTGGTCAATACCATCGTCGGGCTGCGCTCGGTGGAGCGCGACCTGCGCGATCTGATGCGCTCCCTGGAGGCGACACGCTGGCAGACGTTCCGCTATCTGGAGCTGCCGGCGGCCCTGCCGGTGCTCTTCGGCGGCCTCAAGATCGGCGTCACCCTGGCCGTCGTCGGCGCAGTGGTGGGCGAATTCGTCGGGGCCGACCGGGGATTGGGCTTCCTGGTCAATCTGGGGCGCGGCCTGCTGGATACGCCGCTGATGTTCGCGGCTATCTTCCTGTTGGTCATCATCGCCCTGCTGCTGTATGGGCTGGTGGCGCTGTTGGAAAGCGCCTTGCTCGCTTGGCGTGAGTGAGGGGAGGGGATGAACTGCAGGGGCGCGGAGAACGCAGAGTTCAGAGAGGAAGGGCAAGCGGCCCAAGGATTCTCGTTCCCTCTACGTCTCTAACCTGAAAATGGGGCATTTTCGTAGTCTATGGCGCTCCCAAGGAGCATTGGGGTCTGCGGTGATAACCATTCACGCGTACCGTCAATGTGCGACTTTGAAATAACTCTGCAAACACAACCTCCCCGGCGCGCCACGCGAAGACAGGCGGCCCAAGTCCGCCTGTCTTCGTGAATCTCTCGGTGTGCCTACTGGATGACGCCCAGTTCCTTACCCACCTTGCGGAAAGCCGCCAGGCCGGCGTCCAGGTCGGCCTGGGTGTGCGCGGCAGTGTTCATCACGCGGATGCGCGCCTTGCCCTTGGGCACCGTGGGGAAGCCCAACGACATGGCGAAGACGCCCGCCTCGAACAGCCGGCGCGAGAAATCCTTCGCCAGCGGCGCTTCGCCCAACATCACCGGCGTGATTGGCGTCTCGGAAACGCCCAGATCGAAGCCCATCTTCTTCATCTCGCCCTTGAAATAGCGGGCATTCTTCCAAAGCCGATCCACCAGCTCCGTGGACGCTTCGAGCATGTCCACCGCCGCCAGACAGGCGGCCGCGTCGGCCGGCGTCACGGCGCTGGAGAAGAGGAAGGGGCGCGCCTTTTGGCGCAGGTAGTCCACGATCAGCTTCTTGCCGGCCACGACGCCGCCCACCACGCCGAACGCCTTCGACAGCGTGCCGACTTCCACATCGAACTTGCCGTGCAGGCCAAAATGATCCACAATGCCGCGCCCGCCGCGCCCGACCACGCCCTCGCCGTGCGCGTCGTCCACCATCGTGATGACATTGTACTTCTCGGCCACCGCGTACAGCTTATCCAGCGGAGCGATGTCGCCGTCCATGCTGAAAACGCCATCGGTGACCAGGAGGCCGCGCCGGAACTTGGGCAGGTTCTCCTGGATCTTGGCTTCAGCGTCGGCCGGATTGCCGTGCTCGTAGACGACGATGGTCGCCCGCGAGAGCCGCGCCCCGTCAATGATGCTGGCATGGTTGAGCGCATCGGAGAAGATGACATCCTCTTTGCTCACCATCTGCGGCAAGACGGCCTGGTTGGCGCAAAAGCCGGATTGGACGTAGAGCGAATCTTCCACGCCCTTGAACTGCGCCAGCCGGCGCTCCAGCTCCAGATGCAGCCCTTGCGTGCCGGCGATGGAGCGCACTGCGGCCGGCCCCACGCCCCACTCGTCAATCGCTTTCTTGGCCGCTTCTTTCATCTTGGGATTGTTCGCCAATCCCAGATAGTTGTTGGTGCAGAAGTTCAGCACCTTCTTGCCGTCCACGACCATCCAGCCGTCGGCCGGCGAATCCATGCGCCGAATCGTGATATACAGCTTCTCTTCCTGCAAACGAGCCACTTCTTCACGGATGAAATCGAACTTGTCTCCCATGGTGATCCTTCCTCTCTACGCTTCCTCGCGCGGCGTTATAGCTTCCCTTGGGCGTGTCGCTTGCTCAAAACGGTCAGCATATCATCGGTCATGCCTTCCAGGTCATAGGCCGGCTTCCAGCCCCACTCCTGGCGGGCCGCCGTATCATCAATCGAGCGCGGCCACGAATCGGCGATAGCCTGGCGGAAGTCGGGCTGATAGTCGCAGACGAATTCGGGGATGCGCTTCTTAATGCTGGCAGCCAGTTCGCCGGCCGAGAAGCTCATCGCCGCCAGATTGAAGTCGGCGTGATGCTTGAGCTTGCCCGGGTCGGCCTGCATCAGATCAATGGTCGCCTTGATCGCGTCGGGCATATACATCATCGGCAGGACCGTATTCTCGCGCACGAAACAGGTGTAGCGCTTGAACTTGACGGCGTCGTAGTAGATCGCCACGGCGTAGTCGGTCGTCCCGCCGCCGGGCAGCGTCTCATTGCTAATGATGCCAGGGTAACGCACGCCGCGCACGTCCACGCCGAACCGCCGGAAGTAATAGTCGCACAGCATCTCGCCGGCGACTTTGGTGACGCCGTACATGGTCGAGGGGCGCAGGATCGTCTCCTGGGGCGTCTGATCCTTGGGCGTGTCCGGCCCAAAGGCGGCCATGGAACTGGGGCAAAAGACGCGCGTCAGCTTGCGCTCGCGCGCCGCTTCCAGCACATTGTACAGGCCGTTGATGTTGACATCCCAGCACATCTGCGGGTTCTTCTCACCCACGGCCGAAAGAATAGCCGCCATGTGATACACGGTATCAATCCGGTACTTGTCCAGGGCGGCATCCAAAGAGGCGCGGTCGCAGACGTTGACGGTCTCGAACGGGCCGGCGGCGCGTAGGGCGTCGCCAGGAGCGGTACGGTGGCCGCCGGCAACCACATTCTCGCTGCCATACAGCTTGCGTAGCGCCACGACCAGCTCCGAGCCGATCTGGCCGACCGCGCCGGTGACCAAGATGCGCTGCATTTTACCCGAAGACATAGGCTAACTCTCCCTTGTGTAGACTATGAAAGCGATAGAGGCCAAGTGTGGAGAGCATACTCTCCGGGCCAGTATTATACCCTGCCTTGCAGATTTCCTCAAGCTGTAGTATGCTTGCTTTTGAGAATTCAAGCACGATCCGACGTCACCATATCCCAAATGACGCTCATCACGCAGTGCGTGCTCACTCTGGAGGCTAGCCAACATTGACGAAGGTCCATCGCGTTTACCCAGACACGTCGGTACTGGGCGGCTGCTTCGACCCGGAGTTTGCTCGCTGGTCGAACGCGCTGATCGCGGACTTTCGTGCTGATCGCTTGCGGCCGGTTATCTCGGAACTCATCATGGCTGAATGCGCTGATGCTCCGCCGGCCATTCAGGAATTGCTTGCTGATATTCTTGCACTGAAGCCAGAGATCATTGCGGTTACTCCCGAGGCGCTCACTTTAGCAGATGGTTATGAGCAACATGGTATCGTGACGCCGAAGTTCTATGCTGACGGCATTCACATCGCGCTCGCGACAATAGCCGAGGTTGATCTTCTGGTCAGTTGGAATTTCAAACACATCGTCCGTTACGATAAGATCCGGCTCTTCACCGCTGTGAACTTGGAGCGGGGCTACAGACCGTTGACCATTTACTCGCCACTGGAGGTCGCCAGCAGCGATAGTGTACCATGAGAAAGAATACTGTGATCAAGGCCGTTGAGACTGTACGGCGCATCCGCGACATGCAGTCTGAGCAAACACGCGGTAAGGCGCCGGCCGAGCGCATCGCGTTCTATCGAGCTAAATCCCGCGAAATGCAGGCGCTTCTGCAAGAGCGGCTTGCCGACATGCACATCGTTGATACAGAGCGATCCAACTGAGCGCCGGCCGCGACTTCTCTCTGGGAGACGTTAGCATGGATCTGGGCTTGAACGGCAAAGTGGCGCTGGTGACGGCGTCCAGCAAGGGGATTGGCAAAGCCATCGCGGCCGGCCTGGCGCAAGAGGGGGCGCGTCTCAGCCTGTGCGCCCGCGACGCGACAACACTGACGGCGACCGCCGCCGAGCTGCGCGACGGCGGCGCGCAGGTCCTCGCCGCCGTCGGCGACGTCAA
>CAIQJD010000278.1 GCA_903872005.1 uncultured bacterium
CGACGCGCGCTCCCGCCCCTCGGCCGACACGACAGCATTCCCGGGCACGGCTTCAGCCCGTTACTGGGCCTCCACATCGAATATGCGCACCACAACCGAGGGCTGGTCGGTGAGCTTCGAGTTTGGTCTGGTCAGCCATGACGCCAAGACCGGCGCAGAGGCCGTGCGTTGCGTTCGGGGCGGCGCGGCCGGCAGTCCGCTGCCGCAAGCGCCCGAAATGGCCCTCGTCTCCGCCGGCCAGTTCGAAATGGGCGATCATCACAACTATGTGGATCCTGCTCATCCCAGCGACGAAACGCCGATTCACACCGTGAGCATCCGCGCGCTCTATGTGGGTAAGTACGAGATCACCGTCCAACAGTACGCGGATTTCCTCAATGCGGCGTGGCGCCAGGGCAGCATCGAAGTGCGCGCCGGCGCGGTGTACGGCCGAGGGGGGAGCGAGATCTACTTCACGACGCGCCAGGCCGACGCATACAGCCGCATCGGCTGGGATGGCAGCGCCTTCAGCGTGCTCGACAATCGGGGCGCTCACCCGATTACCAGTGTGCGCTGGTTCGGCGCAGCGGCCTATAGCAACTGGTTGAGCGAACAGAGCGGCCTTGTCGCATGCTATGACCTGACCACCGGCGCATGCGACTTCAGCAAGTCGGGCTACCGGCTGCCGACCGAGGCGGAGTGGGAGTATGCCGCACGCGGCGGGCAGGTCGCGCCCTATCGCATCTTCCCCTGGGGCGACGATGCGGATCCCTCGAGGGCCAACTGGCCCGATTCGGGTGATCCCTATGAAGCCGGCTCCCTGCCCTGGACGACGCCCGTCGGCTTCTACGACGGCCAACTGCATCAGAAAGCGGACTTTGATTGGCCCGGCGCCCAGACGAGCTATCAGACCGCCAGTGGGGCGAATGCCTACGGGCTGTATGACATGGCCGGCAACGTCTGGGAGTGGGTCTACGATTGGTACGGCCGCGACTACTACAGCGTCAGCCCAAGCGCCGATCCGACCGGCCCGACCTCTGGCACGTTGATGCCGGATGGCAATCCGTATCGCGGGATGCGCGGTGGCAACTGGTACAATGGCGAACATGGACACGCGCGCGTCGCCAATCGCAATGCCTCCTACTATCGCGGCCCCCAGGACCCGAGCCATCCCTATTACCACGTGGGCTTCCGCGTGGTGCGGCCGGCCGCGACGGCCCCCGTCGCCACGCCCACCGCCACGCCCCCGGCGTCTCGCACGCCCAGGCCCCAACCCACCGCCACCGCGACGGTTGTCTCTGGCGCCACGCCGACGGCCACCCCCGATGCGACCCAGCGCACGGTCGGTTTGTTCATCAACGATGCCCAGGCCGCGGCAGGCTACACGCTGTTCGCGCCCAAGCACTACACGACCACGTATCTCATTGACAATGCCGGCCAGCTCGTCCATGCCTGGACGGGTGGGCTGGATGAGCCGGGGCAATCCACCTATCTACTGGAAAACGGACATCTGCTCCGGCCGACGATGATCAAAGGGCCGCTCAGCAGCGGCGGCGGCGAAGGCGGCCGGATTGAGGAATTTGATTGGGATGGCAACCTGGTCTGGGAGCTGGATTACTCGACCCCGACGGAGATGCAGCACCACGACGTCCATATCTTGCCGAACGGCAACCTGCTCATGCTGGTGGTAGAGAAGCGCACCTATACGGAGGCTATCGCGGCCGGCTTCGACCCGAGTAAGCTCGACCCACAAATCCAGTCCCAGGGCTACATGCTGCCCGATAGCGTGGTCGAGATCCAACCCACCCTGCCGAGGGGCGGCGTGGTGGTGTGGCGCTGGCGGGTGTGGGATCACCTGATTCAGGACCTCGACGCGAGCAAGGCGAATTATGGGAACGTGGCGGCACATCCCGAATTGATCGACGCGGATGGTACAGAGAACCGCATCCCGGCCTTCTGGAACCACATGAATTCGGTTGACTACAACCCGGCGTTCGATCAGATTATGCTCAGTGTGCGCGGCAATAGCGAGGTATGGATCATAGATCACAGCACCACCATGGCGGAGGCGGCCGGCCATAGCGGCGGCCGAAGCGGCAAAGGCGGCGACCTGCTCTATCGCTGGGGCAATCCCATCGCCTACGGCGCCGGGACCCGCAATGACCAGAAGCTCTATCAGCAGCACGACGCGGAGTGGGCGCCGGCCGGTTACCCTGGCGCCGGCAATATCACGGTCTTCAACAATGGTCTGGGGCGCAACTATTCGACTGTAGACGAATTCACGCCGCCGGTGGATGCGAATGGGAATTACACGCGACCGGCCGGCGCGGCCTTTGGCCCCAGCGCCTTTGCCTGGACCTACAGCGCCAACCCGCCCCAATCGCTCTTCGCCGAGGCCATCTCCGGGGCGCAGCGGCTCCCCAACGGCAATACCCTGATTGACGACGGCACCCACGGCAGCTTCACGGAGGTCACGCCGGCCGGCGAGATTGTCTGGAAGTATGTCAATCCCGTCGTGCGTACCGGCCCGCTAGTGCAAGGGGCCGCCATTCCGCTCGATCCGGCGCGCGCTGGCGAGCTGATGAACGGGGTCTTCCGCATCTATCGTTATGGGCCGGACTATGTGGGACTGGCCGGCCGAGATTTGACCCCCGGACGCCCGATCGAGCTATACCCTGATAGCAGCGGTCGGCCGGCATATATGCCTTTGGTCTCTAAGTTGGCGAATCTCTGGCAGACAACGGGCGCACTGCTGGACGGGCTGATCGAGCGAGTCACGACCACCCTGTTGGCTTCGGTGGGGGGCGCGGCCGGCTCGAACGTTCCCTGACGCCGCGTGGACGTGACGCCAACCGGTCGGCAATAGTGGCTGAGGCGGCAGGGGCCATCGGGGCGGCAGGCAAGTCAATGCAGCAGCACACCCACCGCCTGGCGCCGCAGCCCAATCAGATCGCGCGCAGAAGCCCCAACCGGAATCGCAACAACGCGTCCGCGGCCCGCCGGCGCAGCCAATCATCCAGCCGCATGCCCCGGCGCGGATCGTGAAAGCGCAAATCATAATCGTTCTCGGCCAGCCGGCGCTCGCCCTGCCACACTTCCACCCGCAGCGGCAGCGCCGGCTCGCCCAGCCGCGCCGCCAGCCGCGCCAAGCGCCGGCTCTCATCTGGCCCCACCCGCGCCGGCCCCTTCCACAATAGCGCCTCGCCGTGCAGCAGGCGCGCCTCGCACCCTTCCCATGCTTCCAATCCATCGTTGATCAGCCACAGGTCAGCGCGCAGCGTGTCGCCGGCCGCATAGCCCCGCAGCGGATAGTCCAGGCTGACCAGCAGCGGCGCATACCAGCGCGCCAGGAGCCGGCCGGCCAGCTTGAGCTGCCGGTCGTAGCTCACCAGGCTCCACGAGATGGCCGGCCAGGGTTCATTGAATTGCCAGAGCGCCAGGCCGCCGCAGCGCCCTTTGCGCCGGCGGGCATGCTCGATGGCGATTTGCAGGGCGCGCGCCTGGGCCTGCTGCGACGCCGCCACAAAGGTTTCCAGATCGGCCGGCGCGTAGGGCGCGGCATAGAGCCGCAGCTTGTCCAACTGCGCGCCGTGATGCTCCCAGCCGGCCCCGGCCGGCCAGACGGCCTCGGCCGGCAAGAAGGCCCGCAGCGTCTCGACGGCCGGCGCGGCCTGCACCCCACATTCGCTGACGAACGCGGCGCGGCTGCGCCGATAGGCGCGCGCCGGCGCCTTGCCATGCCAGACATCCCACTCGTGGGCGTCGCCGCCGCTCGGCGAGGCGGGATGAAAGGGACGCGTTCCATCTTCCTGGGCCACGGCCTGCGCCACTACCTCAAGCGCCGGCCGGTTGCGGCGTGGGCTGATCTCATTGCCGCCGCACCAGAGGGCCAGCGAGGGGTGGCCGCGCAGCCGGCGCACGCTGGCCGTCGCCTCTTGCCGCAAGAGCGCCAGATAGTCGGCGTCGGCCGGCAGCCGGCCCATGAAGGCGCAGGCCAGCGGGAACTCCTGCCAGACCAACAAGCCGGCGCGGTCACAGGCGTCGTAGAAGGCGCGCCGCTCGCGCAGGCCGCCGCCCCAGACCCGCAACAGGTTGGCGCCGGCTTCCCGCGCCAGGCCCACCAGGGCCGTATAGTCGGCCGGTCGCAGCCGGCCGGGCATGCCATCGGCCGGAACCCAGTTCAGCCCGCGGATGAATTCGCGCTGTCCGTTGATGCGCCAGGTCCAGTCGGCGCCGTCCACTTCGACGCGGCGCAGGCCCACATGGGTCTCGGCGACGTCCAGAGGCGCGCCGTTGCTGGCCCGATGCAGGCCGGCGCGCAGCCGATAGAGCTGCGCTGCGCCTCGATCCCAGGGTTGCCACAGGCGCGGCCCTTCCACGCCGAACTGGAGCGTATAGGCGCGCCGGCCGGCCCGCAGCGCCAGGGGGAACTGGATGCGTTGCGGCGCTTGCTGGAAGGTTGCCCCTTCCAGGGATAGCTCCAGCAGCGCCGGCTCGGCGACCATACTGTCAATTTCCAGAGAGACGCGCAGGGGCAGGGTCGCCGGCAGATCGTCCGCGCCGGCCGGCCAGGCCGGCTGCGCCCACAGGTCGCTGATGGCGGCCGACCCGCTGAAGCGCAGCGTCACATCGTCCCAGATGCCCCGGCTCAACAGGCGCGGCGCGAAATCCCAGCCGTAGCCCATGGGCGCTTTCAGGCTGGCGAAACGGTCGGGATACGGCTCCTCGAAGTGCAGCGCGGCGGAGAGGTCGCTCATCAGCCGGCGCAGCGGCGTGCGCGCCAGGCGCGGCAGGGCCGCCGCGCCGGCAATGCGGACGGCCAGCTCCAGCTCCGGCGACTCGCGCAGATGGGGCGTCAATTCGTACGTCTGGGGCGAGAACATGCCGACGTGGCCCCCCAGGCGGGCGCGGCCGGCGAAGACGGCGCTCTGGTAGTCTATGCCGGCGAAAGTCACGTGGGCGCGCTGGTCGGCGTGGAGCGGGACGCGCAGCCGGCAGCGATACCACCAGTCGTGTTCGTCCACCCACGCGCTGGCGGCGAGGTTGTCGCCAAAGTAGGGGTCGGGGATGCGGCCGGCGGCCCACAGGTCGGCGCGCACGTCGCCCGGAACCGTCGCCGGCAGCCATTCAGTCACGGCGTCGCGATCATCGCCGGCGAAGTCGGCTGCCTGGGCCGGGACCGCGCCCATGCTCCACACGCTTTCGGCGAGATCGCAGCTATTCATACCACCCTTCCGCGCCGGCCAGGTAACGCTGCGTCAACTGGCCGGCCTGCTCGATGCCGGCGGCCGAGAATTCGGCCAACAAGCCGGCCGGCAGCCGGCCCAACACCAGCCTCTCCAGCGCGACCGGGTCGGCCAGGATTTCCAGGAGCTGCTCCACGGGAGCTTTCAGGCGCGCCGCGAAGACTTCGGCGCTGCGTCGCGACGCGCCAGGGCGCAGCTCGGCGCTGATGCGGTCGCGCCAGACGCTCAGGGCCGCGTCGTCGAAGAGGGGGAAGGCATAGCCGGGCGCGCTGCCGGCCAGGGCATCGGCCAGGTCGCCGGCGAGGCGATCCTGCAATGCATTCTCGCAATGCAGGCGCAGGACATTGTGCCAGAGGAGCCGCGTCCCGATGGGCGCGTCGCCGGGCTGCTCGCGAGAGAAGTACGGCTCGAAGATGCGGTGATACCAGATTTCATCCACCAGCAGATGGGCCATGTAGCCGGCGACGAAGGCGGCGCGGGCCGGCGCGAGCGCCTGGCTGGCGCGCAGATGCGGGTAGAGCGTCAGGAGTTCTTCCACCACGCGCTTGCCGGCCGGGATGGGGATGGGCAAAATGTGCGCTTGCCGGCGCGTGACGCCGGCGATGCTCCAGGCGTCGGGAGCGATGGAGCCGAGGAGGTAGTCGCTGACGCAGCCGTTCAGATAGCCGGCTGCGCCCGACTGGAGGATTTCTTGAGCCAGATAGAGATGCACGACGGGCGTAGGCATAGAGATGACCCTACATGCTCTTGAGCGTTTGCGCCAGTTTGCCAGGCGGCCCCGCCGCCGAATCCAGCGCGGCTTGCCGGCGCTGGCGCGCGGCCTCGAACAGGATGATGCTGCCGGCGACGCCGGCGTTGAGCGATTCCGTCGCGCCGCGCATCGGGATGTGGATGGACGCGCCGGCCAGGGCGCGCGCCTCGGCCGAGGGGCCGTACGCCTCGCTCCCGACGATCAGGGCCGCCGGCCGGCGCCAATCCACCGCGTCATAGGCCAGCGTTCCGCCGGCGTCGGCCAGGTAGACGGCCAGGCCGCGCAGGCGCTCGGCGATGACCGGCCAATCGAGGTCGCGGGCCAGGGGCAGGCGAAAATGCGCGCCCATGCCGCCGCGCGCCACTTTGGGGCCGAAGACATCGGTGGTCTGCGGCGTCAGCACGACCAGCTCGACGCCGGCCGCTTCGGCCGAACGCAACAGTGTGCCCAGGTTGCCCGGCGTCGCTATCCCATCGCCGACCAGGATCAGCGCGGGGCGCGCCGGCGCCGGCAACTCGGCGAAGGGGACGACGGCCAGGATGCCCGGCGACGTGGCGGTATCGGCCAGGGAAGCCAGCAGGCGCGGCTCGATGCTATCGGGATAGACGCCGGCCTGGCGCAGCCGCTCCAGGAGCGCCAGACCATCGGGGCGGCCGGCGAACTCCTCGGTGTAAAGGACGATGGCCGGCGCGTGATGCGCCCGCAGGGCTTCTTCGATCAGGCGCATCCCTTCCACGACAAAGCGCCGCTCGCGGTCGCGGGCGGCGCGTCGTTCCAGGGAACGGATATATTTGACCTTTTCGTTAGAGCTGCTGGTGATGGCGGCCACGCCGGGCGCCTTTCCGACCACCAGACGCCGGCGTCAGTCCGCCTGGGCCGCCTTAGAGACGGCCGCCAGCTCGGCGAAGGCCGCCGGCCGGGTGACAGCGAAATCCGCCAACACTTTGCGGTCAAGTTCAATGCCGGCCTGCTTGAGGCCGTACATGAAGCGGCTGTAGCTGAGGCCATTCAAGCGCGCCGCGGCGTTGATGCGCGCAATCCAAAGCCGGCGCAGATCGCGCTTGCGATTGTGCCGATCGCGCTGCGCGTACCAGAGGGCTTTGAGCATCGCCTCTTTGGCGCGGCGCACCAGGCGGTGCTTGGACATGCGATAGCCGGCGGCGAACTTCAGGACTTTCTTGTGCCGGGCATGCGCCGGCACACCACGTTTTACTCTAGGCATCTCTTTTTCCTCCTCTCATCGGGCAGGCACGTGGCGAAAGGCCAGCACGATGGAAAC
>CAIQJD010000279.1 GCA_903872005.1 uncultured bacterium
CCCGGATACCTGGACGTCGGCCGATGCGGCCGGCCTGCCCATTTTGCCCGGCCTGGTGCGCTATGACGAAGTGGCCGCCGGCGAAATCACCCACGCCATCCGCTTCACCGCGCCGCAGACGCGGCGCGCCTACGTCTGGCCGGCGCGCCACTATGCCTCCAGCCTGACCGGCGCGCAATACCCGCCCATGGGCCAGCGCTTCCGCCTCAAAGCGGACTATGACATCAGCAGCTTCTCGCCCGAAGTGCAGGTCATCCTGCGGGCGCTCAAGAAATATGGCATGATCCTGGCCGATAATGGCTCATCGTGGTTCATCTCTGGCGCGCCAGACGAACGCTGGGACAACGACAACCTGCACGAGCTGCATCTCGTCCCCGGCTCGGCCTTCGAGGCGGTCAACGTCTCGTCGCTGATGCTGGACGCCAATTCGGGCCAGGCGCGCCAGCCCGGCGCGACGACCCCGACCGCCACCCGCACGGCCGGCCCTTCGCCAACGCGCACCGTCACGACCAGCATCCCCACCCCCACGCGCACCCCCACCGCCGCGCCGGCCGCCACCTGCCTGACCATCCAACGCGGCACGGCCGGCAGCGTGACCGACGCCTACATCTGGGCCGCCTCGCCCGATTATACCGGCAACTGGGAGCAGCTCTACACCGGCATCGTCGGGGATGGGCGCAAGCGCAGCCTCTTGCGCTTCGACCTGTCCCTCATGCCGCCGGCCGCTACCCTCACCTCGGCCACCTTCAGCATCTACATGGACTGGGGCGACGCCGGCCACACCGCCAACATCCACCGCATCAACCGCGTCTGGGATGAGAACGGCGTAACCTGGAACAACTTCACCGCCGGCTATCAGGCTGCTGTGTCGGCCTCGTACTCGGCCGCTGGCAGCGGCTGGCGCAGCGCCGATGTGCTGACCCTGGCCCAGGGCTGGCGCAACGGCTCCTATCCCAACTACGGCCTGCTGCTGGACGATCCAGCGACCAGCGGCTCGGCGACGTACTACAGCAGCGAGTATGGCGAGGTTGCCCTGCGCCCCAAGCTGGAAGTCTGCTACACGGGCGGGCTGCAAGCGACGGCGACGCGCACCGCCACGCCGGCCGCGCCGACCGCCACGCGCACGCCTACGGCTACGCCAGTTCCCGCCACCGCGACCCGCACGCCCACGGCCACGCCGATCCCCGCGACCCGCACGCCCACGCGCACGGCGACCGCCAGCCGGACGCCGACGCCGGCCGCGACGCCCTATGCCATGCGCGTCAATGCCGGCGGCTCTAGCTATCGCGATACCCTGGGCCGCGCCTGGCAGGCCGACCGGCCCTTCCTGGCCGGCAATTGGGGCTATGTCGGCGGCGTGGTGCGCTCGGCCTGGGCGTCCATCTCGCGCACCCTGGACGATCCCCTGTATCAACGCGAGCGCGCCTGGGCCGGCACGGCCCGGCCGGGCTACCGCTTCACCGTCCCCAATGGCCGCTATCAGGTGACGCTGAAGTTCGCCGAGACCTTCTGGAGCGCGGCGCAGAAGCGCAAGTTCAACGTCGCCATCGAGGGCGTCCTGGTCTTGAGCGCGTATGACATCTACGCGGAAGCCGGCGCCAAGAACGCCGCCGTCCCTGACAAGATATTCGTCACGACCGTCAGCGATGGCGAGCTGACCCTGGACTTCATTCGCCTGGCGGGCTTCGATGTGCCCAAAGTGAACGCCATCCAGGTCTTGCAGCTCAATCCGGGGGCCACGCCGACGCCCAGCGCCACGCCGGCGGCGCAGACGCAGACGCCCACGCTCACCCCGACGCGCACGGCCACCTTCACCCCGACTGTCAACCCTACCTTCACGCCGACGCGCACGCTTACCCGCACGGCAACCCGCACGCCGACACGGACGGCCACGCCGGCCGGCGGGGCCATCGTCGCCGACCATACCAGCACGAATCTCAACGCCATCCCGACCGCCTGGTTGGCCGAAGCCAAAGACCATGTGGTGTGGGTCTACGGCCACACCTCGCACGGCAGCCAGTTGACGTCCGGCGCGGCGTGGCTCAGCGCCTACCGCTCGCCGCCGCTCTACAACTTCGCCAGCGATTGGTATGAGAGCATCCCGCCGCAGAGCGATCCGCCGGCGCTGCGCCTGGGCGACGACGCCGGCTGGAGCTGGGATCCGGGCGCGTTCCTGGCGACAGCCCGTGAGCGGTTGAGCCATGTCACGTACGCGCCGGGCCAGATCACCGTCTTCGCCTGGTCCTGGTGCGGCGAGCAATCGTGGAACACGCCGACGCAGGTGCAGGGCTATCTGAACATGATGGCGCAACTGGAGGCCGAGTACCCGCAGGTGCGCTTCGTCTTCATGACCGGCCACACCGACGCCGGCGCGGCCGCCACCCTCAACCGCAACAACGACCTGGTGCGTACCTACGTGCGGAGCAACGGCAAAATCCTCTACGATTTCGCCGACATCGAGAGCTGGCTGCCCGATGGGACGCCCTACGCCAACCCCAGCGACGATTGTCCCTGGTGCCAATCGTGGTGCGACACGCACCCCGGCTTCTGCCCCAACCCGGAAATCTCCGAGTGTGCGCATTCCCATTCGTTGAACTGTCTGTTGAAGGGCGAAGCCTTCTGGTGGCTTTCGGCGCGGCTGGCCGGCTGGGACGGCAACCCGACGACCGCCACGGCCACGGCGACGGCCACACGCACCGCAACGAACGCTTCTATGCCGACTGCCACCCGTTCGCCCACCCCCGGCGCGGGGCTGGCCCAGCCGAGCGGCCTGGCCGCCTTTCACCGCGCCGGCCAGACCTTCCTCACCTGGAGCGAAGTCGGCGCGCTGGCCGGCGAGCGCTATCATGTCTATCGCCACACCGCGCCGATTACCGCCGCCAACATCGCGCAGGCGCGCCGGCTGACGGAGCGCTGGGGCGCGTTGGGCGAGGGGAGCAGCATCTTCTGGTCGGAACGCGACCGCTCGCCGGCGATCAGCGCCAACTACGTCATCAACGATCTGGCCGCGCCGCTGACCGATGCGACCGGGCTGTTCGTCTGGACGACCAAAGAGGCCGGCCCGTTCTATTACGCGGTCACGACCGTGCAGGGCGGCGTGGAGAACCGCAGCGACTTCGGGTCGGGCAACAGTCTGGCCGGCGCCGTGAGCGAGACGCCGGCCGATCCCGCGCCGGTATTGGCGTGGCGCGCGGCCGGCAATCGCGGCGCCGTCCTCACGCAATATCTGGACTACGAGAACTATAACCCGACCTTTGGCGTCGCCAACGCTTCGGCCCGGCAGCAGTACGCCTTCAACTATAGCGTGGCGCTGCCATCGGCGGCAGCCTGCGGCGGCGCGCCCCAGGCCAATTACCCGGTCTATCTCTACATCTCCGGTTGGGGCAGCCGCTATGAGAATCCCACGGAGACGCCCTACGATTGGTGCGCGATCCAGGTCTACGGCGATGATCCCTGGCAGACCTGGTACTACGGCCACTCGGCCAGCTACGACTATCGCGCCGGCGGCGCGGCCGACAGCGGCCCCATCGTCAACTATACCGAGGAGCGCCTGCTGCGCGCGGTCTATGACACGCTGCGCGGCTATGGGCTGGGCGATCTGAGCGTGGATCCCGAACGGGTCTATGTCTACGGCGGCAGCATGGGGGGCAGCGGCGCGCTGGCCCTGGCGCTGCGCTACCCGAATGTCTTCGCCGCGGCCTATGCCGGCGAGCCGATGACCAACTATCAGGCGGCCGACGGCGCCGGCGGCACGGTCA
>CAIQJD010000280.1 GCA_903872005.1 uncultured bacterium
ATCTCGAACGATCTCCCCTGGCGGCCCAAGGCGCATGTCGAATATGTGGGCCTGCGCCCCGATGGATCTCTGGATGTCAACGACCTGGCGCTCAAACTGGAGCGATTTCGCGGCCGCGTGCGTCTGGTCACCACCACCGGCGCCTCCAATGTCTCGGGCTTCCTGCCTCCTATCCACGATATGGCCGAGATGGCGCACAGCTACGGGGCGCGTTTCATGGTAGACTGCGCCCAGCTCGCGCCGCACCGCGCCATTCGCATGGGCGCGCCCGGCGCGCCGCGCTCCCTCGATTTTGTCGTCCTGTCGGGACACAAGATGTATGCTCCCTTCGGGTCTGGCGCGCTCATTGGCCCCGATGAGTTCTTCCGCGCCGGCTCGCCCGACTATCGAGGCGGCGGCACGATTGAGATCGTCACCCCCGACGAGGTCTACTGGGCCGAACCGCCAGACCGAGAAGAAGCCGGCACGCCCAACGTGATCGGCGCCGTCGCCCTCGCGGCCAGCATCCGCACTCTATCCCAGGTTGGCATGGATGCCGTCGCTGCCCATGAGGCCGAGTTAACCGGCTATGCGCTGCGCCGGCTGCAAGATGTGCCCGGCCTGCGCGTGTACGGCTCATCCGATCCCGACGCGCTCGAAAACCGCCTGGGCGTCATTTCGTTTCTCATGGAGAGTGCGCCGCACGGCAAAGTGGCCGCGATACTGGGATTCGAGGGCGGCATCGGTGTTCGGAATGGTTGCTTCTGTGCGCACCCATACGTGCTGCGGCTCCTCGGCATCGAACAGAAACAGTTCGAGGGCTACAAGGCCCGGGTGTTGGATCATGATCGCACCGACATCCCCGGCTTGGTGCGCGTAAGCTTCGGATGCTATAACACCTGCGAAGAGATAGATGATCTCGTAGACATGTTGCAGCGCATCGCCGCCGGCGACTACCGCGGCGAGTACATTCCCGACCGCGCTACTGGCTCCTACTACCCGCGATCCTTCGACCCCGAGGTCTTGCGCCACTACTTTGAATTGTAGGCCATGGCCGAATCCGTCAGGGGCCGGCGTCAGATGAACCGACGCCGGCCCCTGTATGCCTCCATCACTCCGCAATGACATCGAATTGCAGCAGGTCCACGCGTATCTGCTGCCTCGCGCCGGCCGGCAGCCACTCCCAGCCACCGAAGGGATGCAATCCCAGAGCCAGATTGTAACGCCCGGCCGGCGCCCACTCCGGGATCTGCATGACGTGCCGCGCCGCGACGATGGAACCGGGCGCCCATTGATCTGTCGTATCGCGGCCGGCCGATGGCGTCCCGTCCTTCGTGGCTACCGGCTCCTCACGGCTCCCGTCGGCTGGCGTCGCCGTCAGCGTGAGCCACACATCCTGCGTGATGGGGCGCTCGGCGCGCCAAAAGAGTTCAACCTCGAGATTCGCCCCGGGTCGGACCGAATCCGTAATCACCCCGTACCCGACCAAGCGCATGGCGTCACCGAAAGGCACGTCCGCCGGCGAAGCCCGTTCTTGAAGGCTCTGCGACGAGACGACTGGCGAGCCGGCGTATGCCGGCCGGAGTACGACTATCGGCGTGGCAACAGCCAGCGCCAGCAACAGCCCCACCAGACCAAACGCTGCCCAACGCTCGTGTCGCCTCGGTATCCATTGCTGAAGCCCCAACGCCAGCAGCAACGTGAGGGCCGGCAGAGCCGGATAGAGCAAGCGCGCCTGATCCGTCCCCAACACCG
The DNA here is from genome assembly GCA_903872005.1 of uncultured bacterium. Next base: position 1,735 of record CAIQJD010000280.1, read on the forward strand.
TTGCCGTCCACTGCAACAGGGATGCTCCGACGAGACAGATCTGCACACCGCACAATCCCAGAATCGCCCACGCCGCGCCATCGAGACGGGCGCGCCGGCGCAGGACGCCCCACATCAGGCCACCCAAAGCCGCCAACGACAACGCCAGCGCCCCCGCATAGACTGCACCTGGCAACGTAATGCCCATCCAGGCGAACCAAAATGACTTGAACAGCCCCTGTATCAGCCAGAGCAGGACAGCCGGCGTCAGCCCACCCTCCCGCACCGCATTGGTCTGCAAGATGAACGACCATCCTGTAAGGTCATGGTGCAGAGCCAGATTGCGCGCAAACCACCACCCACTCACCAACATCGCGACCAGCGCGACGGATGCCACGCCTTTCGCGGCGTTCCAGATGGCCGCCCCAGGCCTGCGTTTCGACCTCCAGGCAGCATACAAAATGGCTAGAGAGACGGGGAACGCGGTCACCCCCACACTCAGCTTCGTCAGCACGCCCAATCCCAGCAGCGCGCCCAACCCGGCCAATGTCCACGGCGAGCGCCGGCCGCGCGCGACGCGCGCCGTCTGCCACAGCAACAGCGCCGCCAACGCGGCCGCCAAGTTATCATTGTTGACCAGACCGCTCAGGAACAGGAACGCCGGCGCGAACGCGCACAACGCGGCAGCCGCAAGAGCGACGGCCGGCCGTTTCGGCAAAG
>CAIQJD010000281.1 GCA_903872005.1 uncultured bacterium
GGCCAACACGCGACGGCAGGGACTTGAGGAACCAGATATGCGCGACAGGGCTCGCCAATTCGATATGGCCCATGCGTTCGCGGCGCACCTTGGCAAGTGTGACTTCCACGCCGCATTTTTCGCAAATGATACCGCGGAACTTCATCCGCTTATACTTGCCGCAAAGGCACTCGTAATCCTTGATCGGGCCAAAGATGCGCGCGCAGAACAGCCCATCCCGCTCCGGCTTGAAGGTGCGGTAATTGATGGTTTCCGGCTTTTTGATCTCGCCATAGGACCAGGACCGGATTTGCTCCGGGCTCGCCATGGTGATCTTGATCTGGTCAAAAGTGACGGCCTGACCCGTCTGACCCAGGATTTTCATAAGCTCGTTCATGCGGCCAACCTCTTGAGCGGGGCCGCCGCCACGAACATCTCGTGGCGGCTGAGCGGTGAGAGAATAAGACTAAACCGATCCATCAGACCGGGCGGTTTTCCAGATCCACATTGAGACCCAGAGACTTCAGTTCCTTCACCAAGACGTTGAAGGATTCCGGAATCCCAGCCTCGAAGCTGTCCTGATCGCGCACGATCGCTTCATAGACCTTGGTGCGGCCCGAAACATCGTCCGACTTCACAGTGAGCATTTCCTGCAGCGTATAGGCAGCGCCATAGGCTTCCAGCGCCCAGACTTCCATTTCGCCGAAGCGCTGGCCGCCGAATTGCGCCTTGCCGCCCAAGGGCTGTTGCGTCACCAGAGAGTAAGGGCCGGTCGAGCGGGCGTGTACTTTATCTTGTACCAGATGCGCCAACTTCATGACCGTAACGACGCCCACGGTGACCGGCTGGTCGAAGGGTTCGCCGGACTTGCCATCGTACAGCATCAGCTTGCCCGAAGTTGGCAAGGGGAAGCCGGTACGGAGACTGACCACATGCGCCAGGCCGGCCAGGTCGGCATCCGCCACACCATCCACGTCCTCGCCGCGCTGGATGAGCCATTGGCGCAGGCAGACCTTGACGGCCAGATCGTTGGCCGCCGCGTCGGCGACATGGGCATCCGGCCCCAACACCAGGAGCGGATCATAGCCGGTCGCGGCCAGCCACTCTTCCAACACCGCCCGCCGCGCGTAGCGCCGCTCCGTCGCCAACCGCTCCTCGTCCCAACCCCGCGTCCCCAGGGTACGCACCAGATAGAGCCGGCGTACTTCTTCATCATCCAGAAGCATATCTTCCGGCATCTCGACCTTATACCAGGCCCACGCTTGCGCCGTGGCCTGCTGCCAACACCAATCAATCAACCAGGCGCGCGCCAGCTCGCCGGCGATATCATCTTCATCCGCGCCGTCAAAGACCGGCGACATGGCCCGAAAGCCCAGCCGGTCCGCCGCCCACCCCAGATGCGTCTCGAGGATCTGGCCGATGTTCATGCGGCCGGGCACGCCCAACGGGTTGAGAATGATCTGCACCGGCGTGCCATCCGCCAGGAAAGGCATATCCGAGATCGGCACGACGCGCGAGATGACGCCCTTGTTGCCGTGCCGGCCGGCCATCTTGTCGCCTTCA
>CAIQJD010000282.1 GCA_903872005.1 uncultured bacterium
CCACCAACACCTATACGCCGACGGAGACACCGACGGCGACGGCGACGAACAGTCCCACCTCGACGCGCACCCGCACGCCGACCCGCACGCACACGCCGACGGCCACCGAGACCTTCACGCCGACAGTTACCCGGACGCGCACGGCCACGCCCACGCGCACGCGCGTCCCCACCAGCACGCCCACATCCACGCCCGTGCCTGGCCCGCTGCACCCCTACATGGAATGGGTCAACTTCGCCGGCCTGGTCACCTTCGCTGACGGCTCCTCGGCCGGCATCGGAACCGTCGTGGACGCCTACGTCGCGCCCAACGTCCGCTGCGGGACATACTTCGTCACCCAGCCCGGCCACTATGGCGTCATGCCCGTCTATCGCGACGACCCCTCCACGCCGGCCAAAGACGGCGCGCTCCCCGGCGACATCATCCGCTTCGCCGTGAACGGCGTCGCCGCCGCCGCCCTCGGCCCCGATCAGACCGTCTGGACCAAGAGCGGCGACTACTTCAACGTCAACCTCTTCGCCGGCGCGCCCGTCCTCCGCACCATCTCGCTCAGCCCGGGCTGGAACCTCATCTCCCTGGGCGTCGCGCCCTTGAACTCGGACATTGCCGCCGTCCTCACCTCCCTCGCCGGCAAGGTCACCGTTGTCATGGCCTACGACTGCGTCGCCCTGGGCCAGTCCTACTACCCGGACCTGCCGGCCTCCCTGAACACGCTCAAGACCATGAACGCCTTCTCCGGCTACTGGGTCAACATGACCTCGGCCGGCGACCTGACCGTGTGGGGCATTCGCCCGCCGGCCGGCGCCGTCATCGCCCTCTGTCCCACCTACAACCTGGTCGGCTACCTGCCGCAGACGACGCTCAGCGTCGCGACGGCCACGAACTCCATCGCCGGCCACTTCGCCAGCGTCATGGGCTTCGATCCCGTGTTGGGCGCACAGTCCTACTACCCGGACCTGCCGCCCATACTCAACACCTTGCAGAACATGCAACCCGGCCGCGGCTACTGGATCTACGCCACCGAGGCCGACGACCTGATCTACCCTTAGCCATCTCGGCCGGCAAGCACTGCGCGCATCCGCCAGACTACGGGATGACCCGTAGTCTGGCCGCGCCCGCGCTCCCCGATGCGCCAGATCATATTGGTCATGCCTCTCGTTGACTTCCGGCCCATTATTGTATATACTGGTAACCGCAATGATTCTGTAAACTTGGCGATGATGCTCTGCGCGACGCAGCGCCGCGCGGGTGTCAAAGGGAGGCTATGCTATGCGGTTCAACAGCCAGCGTCTCATCGGACGCTTCATCCTGATCGCCCTCAGCAGCGCATTGGCGCTGACCTTCCTGTTGGCGCTCCCTCGGCTCTACGCGGTCAACAGCGCCGGCCCGGCCGGCCTTCCGCCGGGGGCCTGGAATTCGATCATGCGCCAGGTACGTCGGGACGTCGGCATCAGCGCAGTCATCTGGCAACAGACCAAGAAGCTGCTGGCCGGCGACGGGGCAGCCTACGACCTGGCGGGCCAGGCGGTCTCGATCAGCGGCGATACCATCGTCGTCGGCGCGTATAACGCGACGGTCGGAGGCAACGCCGGCCAGGGCGCGGCTTACGTCTTCTACCGCAACCAGGGCGGGACGAACAACTGGGGCCAGGTCGCCAAGCTGACCTCCAGCGACGGCGCGGCCAACGACTTCTTCGGCTATTCGGCATCACTCGACGCGGATACCGTGGTGGTAGGGGCGCGTTGGGCCGACGTCTCAGGCCATGCCGATCAGGGCGCGGCCTACGTCTACTATCGCGATCAGGGCGGGACGGACAACTGGGGCCAGGTCGCCAAGCTGACCTCCAGCGACGGCGCGGTAAACGATGGTTTCAGCGGGGCGGTCTCGCTCGACGGGGATACCATTGTCGCCGGGGCGTTCCAGGCCACAATCGGAAGCGCCTCCGCTCAGGGCGCGGCCTATGTCTACTATCGCGACCAGGGCGGGACGGACAACTGGGGCCAGATCACAAAGCTCACCGCCAGCGATGGCGTAGCCAGCGACAACTTCGGTTGGGCGGCCGCGCTCGACGGGGATACCATCGCGGTCGGCTCGCTGAACGGCGCCGGCGGGAACGGCGCGGTCTACGTCTACTATCGCAATGAAGGCGGGGCGGACAACTGGGGCCAGTTCAAGATTCTCACCGCCAGCGACGGCATGGGCTGGGACAACTTCGGCAAAGCGGTCGCGATCAATGTGGATACCATCATAGCCGGCGCGCCCTATGCCGCGGTCTCAGGCAACGTCAATCAGGGCAAGGCTTACATCTACGATCGCAATCAGGGCGGGGTGGACAACTGGGGCGAGGTCGCCAAGCTGACCGCCGACGATGGCGAACCCAGCGATACCTTCGGCCATTCGGTCGCCATCAGCGGCGATACCGCGGTGGTCGGCGCGCCCCAGGCCGACATCTCAGGCAATGCCCTGCAGGGCGCGGTCTACGTCTTCTCCCGCGACCAGGGCGGGACCGACAACTGGGGCCAGCTCACGAAGCTCACTTCCAGCGATGGCGCCTACAACGACAGGTTCGCCCGCTGGGTCGCGGTGGACGCGGACACCATCGCGGCCGGCGCCTATACGGCTAACGTCTCAGCCAATATTGATCAGGGCGCGGCCTATGTCTTCGATTATGCAGAAGAAGCGACGCCCACCAGCACAGCAACACCCACAAACACCGCCACGGCCACACCGACCGAGACGGAAACGGCCACGCCGACCGAAACGCACACGCCGACCGTCACCGCCACACCGACGGACACTGCCACCGCCACACCGACCGAAACGCACACGGCCACGCCGACCGACACGCATACGCCGACCATCACGGCCACACCCACGGAAACGGAAACGGCCACGCCGACCGACACGCATACGCCGACTGTCACGGCCACACCGACCGAGACGGAAACGCACACGCCGACCATCACGCTGACGCCAACCGTGACCAACACGCCGACCGTGACCAACACGCCCACCAACACCGGCACGCCGACCGCCACGCGCACGCATACCGCCACCGGCACCAATACCGCGACGTTCACCGTCACCCACACGCCGACGAACACGCCGATTCACACCAGCACCGTCACGCGGACGCCCTACCCGACCCGCACCCCGACCGGCACGCCTGTGCCCGGCCCGGTGCATCCTTCCACGGAATGGATCAACTTTCACGGCCTGGTCACCCTGGCGGACGGCTCCGCCGCCGGCGTCGGAACCATCGTAGACGCCTACATCGCGCCCAACATCCGCTGCGGCTCCTTCTTCGTCACCCAACCCGGCCACTACGGCATCATGGCCGTCTACCGCGACGACCCCACCACGCCGGCCAAAGACGGCGCGCTCCCCGGCGACATCATCCGCTTCGCCGTGAACGGCGTCGCCGCCGCCGCCCTCGGCCCCGATCAGACCGTCTGGACCAAGAGCGGCGACTACTTCAA
>CAIQJD010000283.1 GCA_903872005.1 uncultured bacterium
AGGTCGGCGATCAGATCGGCGTACCCAATCGCCGGCGACGCCTCCATCGCCCCTTGCGCCTCAACCAGCGTGAAATGATGAATGCCCTGCCCATACAGGAAGTCGCGCACCAAGTTCGGGTACTTCGTGGCAATGCGTAGCGGCCGGCCCTGATCCCGCCGCGCCAACGCCACATCGGCCAGGTCCGCAACCCGCGTCACATCCAGCCATCCTTCCGGCACCGCCAGAGCCAGATCACAGCCGCCAAAGCCCAACTTTTCCCACAGGACGACGACCTCATCGCCATCCACCTGGCCCTCGGCGACGATATCGTAACCGGTAATGCCCAGGACCGCGTCGCCATCGCGCACCTTCGCGAAAATGTCCGCCGGCCGCTGGAACAAGACCTCGAATTCCGGGAAGGCCGGTATCTTGGCGAGATACTGACGCGGATTCGTCTTCGAAACGCGCAGGCCACAGCGATCCAGGAATGACAGCGTCGGCTCCTCCAACGCGCCCTTACTCGGCAGAGCCAGACGAATGCGCGGAGACTCCCGATTGACGCTCATCGTTCGCTTCCTCCTTCGGCCGGCCCGCCGGCCGCCCAACGCAACAGAGCCGGCTCATCCAGCTCAATAGCGCTCCCAGCCGCCAGATCGCGCACGCGGAATCGGCCGCTCGGCAGGAGCGTCGCCAGCGCCGGTATCCCGACCCGACTCGCATAGTGCGCGTTCGCGCGCTCGCCGCGCCCGCGCACGTCCGTCTCAACACGCCGGCCGGCGCGTCGCAATCCCGCCGCAGCGCGCAATGCCGCGCCGGCCTGCCCCTCGTCCTCGACGCCCAAGAACAGATCGGCCGTCGGCGTCGCCGCGGCCGGCCCCTGCGCCTCCAGCAGCCGCCCGACATTGTACGCGAAGCCACACGCCGGCGTGCGCCGCCGCCCGCCCATCGCCGTGATGAGGTCATCATACCGACCGCCCCCGCACCAAGGCTGCTCCACCTCAGCCGGCCCGGCCGCGTAGATCTCGAAGATCATGCCCGTATAGTAGTGCAACCCGCGCCCAAATCCCAGATTGATCGTCAGGCGCTCATCGGGGATGCCGGCTCCTTGCAGCAGCGCCACCGTCTGCGACAATTCGCGCAACGGCTCCTCGCTCAATCGCTCGCGCGCCAGCAACTCCGCCGCCGCCGGCAACGCCCGACTGGGCGGGCCGCTCTGCGCCGCCAACTCTTCGGTCAGGGTCAGCGCCTGCCGGATCAGCGGCGATTGGTCCGGCCGGCTCAAATGATCCAGCAGGCTCTCGATAATCTCGTCCGCCGGCCGGCTCCCCAGTGCCGCATCCACGTCTAACCGCTGCAGCAATGCCTGCAATACCAGTCGCGCCTCGGCCCGTTCCGCCCCGCCGATCAGGCGAGACAGCGGGGCAGCGCCGCCATCGCGCGGCGGATACTGCTCCGCCAGACGCGCCTCCACGTAAGCCGGCCCCCGCTCCGGCCGCGACAGATTTTCCAGATTGGCAAGCAGGAAGCTGCGCGCCCGCCGATCCAGCTTCAGATGCGCCAGCATCTCCGCCGTCGCGCCGATATGCCCGATGGTCAGGCGATAGTCGCGCAGCCCCAACGCATCCAGGCCGGCGCACGCCGCCAGAATGATCTCCGCATCAGCCAGCGGCCCGCCAACCCCAATCAGCTCCAAACCCATCTGTGTGAACTGGCGTCGCCGGCCGCGCTGCGGCTTCTCGTGGCGCAAGACCGGCCCGGCATAATACAGCCGTTGCGGCAGCGGCGCATCCTGCAACCGCTCCACGAACAGCCGGCCGACCGAAGCCGTGAACTCCGGCCGCACGCACATGTCCCGCCCTCGATAGGTGAAGGCGTACAGCCTGGGCGCCAACGCCTCGCCCGACTTCCGCAGGAATAGCTCGGTCTGCTCCACCAGCGGCGCATCCACCGGCTGATACCCAAAACTCTCCGCCACCCCGCACAGCGCCTCTACAGCGCGCCGCGCCGGCCACGCCATCGCCGGCAACAGATCATCCATGCCACGCAACCGCTCGATGGGCCGCTGGGCCGGCGCGCCGGCCGGCGTCTCTCTTGTCGTCATCGTCTCCGCCTCATTCACAGCACATCAATAGTAGATCGTTGTAACCTGCGTCTCGTGCAGCGCCGCGTACGCCGTATCCTGCGACCCCCGACACACGCCGCTCAACGGGCATTGGCCGGCGCAGGTATAGGAAAACGAGCGCATCACCGAACAGTGCGTGAAATCACAGGCATGGCAGCGCGGCGGCCGACCATAGTGGCAGCAGCTCCGCCCCAGTGTCCAGAACAATTCATCCATCAGGAAGATATCCAGGCCAGACGCCGCTTCGACCTGCTTGTAGGCCAGCTTCACCGCCCCGCGCAGCGCGTCGTCCAGCGCACCGCTCGCCGGCTGCCGCTGTCGCAGCGCCTCGGCCAGCGCCGGCTCCACTTCGACCATGCCCGCCCGCAACGCCACCCGCAACAGGTGATAATCCACCGGGATGAACAAATGCTCGCGATCCGCGGCCCACCAGACGCCCAACGCTTCCAGCGTCTTGACCAGGACGAAGCCCTTCTTGAAATGCGGATCAGCATAGCCTGCGAAAAGCTCCAGCCGATCCATCAGCCCCCCGCCGGCCGCATCCCGCAACCTTCCCGCCGTCGCCGCCAGCAGGACTGCGCTCTCGCCGTCGAACTCTTGCAGCAGCCGGCCGGCCATGTCGCGCAGCACGGCCGCCCGCTCGTCGTTGCGCCGCAAGCGGACTTCACCGACGCTGAACAGCCCATCCACCTCGGCCGGCGAGACATCCGCCAGACGCTTCGCCGTGAAGAAATCCGGCTCGCGCGCCGCCTTACGCCGGGCCAGAGTGAAGAACGCGTCCGCGCCGCTCAATGCGCGCCCATCCACGACCACGTCGAAACCGCGAAAATCGAACAGCAGCGCCGATAGGAAGAAGTAGTAATCCACCAGCCTGCGCGGCGCCAACGGCGGCTGCCCACCCAACAACACGCCGAATTCGCGGCGCGGCCAGGCAACCTGCCCCAAACGCTCGCCAATCAGCCGGCATTGCGCCGGCGCTTCCCATATCGCCCCTGCGCCGCTCACCATATCAGCATCACCCCACAAACCATCCGCTCCCCCGATTGTCAAGCGAGCCGGAACCGATTATAATGGCCTCGTCCGGTTGCGCCAGTCGCGCCCGATGGGAGGAAATCGCCATGTCACGCCGGCAGATCATCCTGATTGTCCTGCTCAACGCCCTCGTCTCTCTGGTCATCAGTTTGGCCGTGGTCTGGGCCGCTCTGACCCAATGGACGCCGCGTCAAGCCGGCTACGCGCCCCTCTCCTCACCAGGCGGCTTTGCCCAGCCGACCCCGCTCAAATCCGATATCCTCTACGTCGTGCAACAGGGCGACAGCCTTTCTGGCATCGCGCTGCGCTTCGGCGTCCCCATCGGCGATCTAATGCGCGCCAACGATCTCACCGACGCCAATCGCATCAGCGTCGGCCAGCGCCTCATCATCCCCGCCGGCCCCGTCGCCGAACGCACCGCCACCCGCGCCCCGACCCCCACCCAAACCACGCTGCCCTTCGAGCCGCCCACCCCGGTGACGCTGATCACGCCCACGCCCGCCGGGACGAAACCGCCGGCCGGCGTAACGCCGACGTCCACGCCCACCGCGCGCTGAGCGACGTCAAGCAGTACGATTCAGGCAGACTGGCACATAGGGGCCGACGGGCAAAGACCACGACAGCGGGGTCGTTTCCAGATTCTCCCTTGAATGAGCGGACTCCGTCTCAGGCGCGCTGCCTGGCCGACGTCGCCAGTCATCCCTCCGTTTGAATCTGGCGCAGATGGTGCGTATCGTTGATGCGCTCAACGGTGAAGCGATAGCGTTCGGTATGATAGCGGAAAACGTTAATGCAACAGGTCTCTTGCTCAATGCGCCAGAAAGCCTCGTTCCCCAGGCCCAACACCGCGCACAGCAACACCCGATTGACCACTTGATGGCCCACCAGCGCCACACGCCCCAGCGGATACTGGTCGGCAACGCCCAGCAAGCCGCGCAGCGCGCGGGAGCGCACGTCATCCAGACTCTCGCCGGCCGGGAACGTGACCAGATGGGGCGCCGCTTGCCAACGCTCATACAACGCGGGATGAGCCGCCTGTACCTCGGCCAGCGTCAGACCTTGCCATGCCCCGTAATGAATATCCAACAGATCCGGCAGCGGACGCGCCGTCAGGCCGGCCGCCTGGGCAATCAACTCGGCCGTGTTGAAAGCGCGCTTCAGTGGGCTGGCGAAGACCGCCTCCAGCCCAACCGACGCCAGCGCGCCGGCCGCCGCGCGTGCCTGCGCCAGGCCGATCTCGTCCAATGGCAGGTCGGCCTGGCCTCGATAGCGCCAATCTCGATTCCACGCCGTATCGCCATGTCGCACCAGATAGAAGATCGTCACAGGAGCGTCCCCCTACACTGATTCTAATGCAAGCCCCAGGGCCTGTCAAACCGCCTAAAACCCTTCTACTTTCGACAGATCGGCGATGCCGCCGGCCAGGCCGGCGATCCCCTGCAACAGCCCCAGCCGCGCCTCACGCACGGCGCTATCTTCCGCCATCACCAGCACCGCATCGAAGAAACCGTTGATCGCCGGCAGCATCGGCTCCAGCGCCTCAAAGAGCGCATCCACACTGCTGGCCGGCGTCACGCCGGCGCGCGCCGTCAAATACGCCGCGTGCAGCGCCTCGCTGGCCGGCTCGGTATACAGCGCCGGCTGCATGGCGAAGCGTTGCGTCTGGCTCCGCACGATGCGCACGCAGCGGCCATACGCGGCCAACAGCGCCGGCCATTCCGCTCGCTCCACCCACCGCCCCAAATCGCCGGCGACCACATAGGCCCGATACGGATCATCGCCGCACTCCGCCAACGCCGCATCGGCCAGATCGTAGCGCAACCCCTGTTCCAGCAGCCAGCCCCGCAGCCGGCCCTGGATGAACTCCCACGCCGCGTTCAGCGCCTCGTCACTACATGGCGCCGGCAGCAATTGGCCGGCTTCCCGCAGCAACTCCCGCAGCGACAGGCGCAACTGATGCCCCACTGCGATCTGCACCAGACCCAGCGCGGCGCGGCGCAGCCCGAAAGGATCCGCCGAAGCCGTCGGAATCAACCCGACAGCGAAGAGACCCATCAGCGTATCCAGCCGGTCGGCCAAAGCCAACACGACTCCCGGCCGGCTCTGCGGCAAGACGTCGCCAGCGCCGCGCGGCAGATACTGCTCAAAGATCGCGCCCGCCACGGCCGGCGTCTCGCCCGAAAGCCGCGCATATTCGCGCCCCATCACCCCTTGCAGCGACGTCATCTCAATCACCATCTGCGTCGCCAGGTCCGCCTTGCACAGATGCGCGGCCCGGCCGGCCGCCTCGGCCTCGGTCGCCGTCAGCCCCAGACGCTCGGCCAGGATCGGCGCCAACCCCTCCAGCCGGCGCGCCTTGTCGCGCATCGAACCCAACTTCTCCTGAAACGTCAGGGTCTCCAGGCGCGGCAAGAACTCTTCCAGCTTGCGGGTCGAGTCAGCCTGGAAAAAGAAAGCCGCGTCCGCAAAGCGCGCCCGCAGCACCTCCTCATTGCCGGCGCGCACCAACGCCTGATCCAGCGTTTGCCCGTTGGCGATGACGACGAAATAGGGCAGCATCTTGCCGGCCGCGTCCACCACCGGGAAATAACGCTGATGCTTCTTCATCACGGCAATGAGCGCCTCGCTTGGCAGGCTCAAGAACGACTCATCGAAATGGCCGCGGATCGGCAATGGCTGCTCCACCAAATTGGCGACCTCATCCAACAGAGCCGCGTCATCCGGGATGAAACCGCTCACCTCGCCGGCCAGCTTCATGGCCGCCGCGGCGATGACGCTGCGCCGCTCGCTGACATCCACCGTAATGCGATTCGCCTGCAATGTATTGAGATAGTTCGCCGCGCCCGAAATGGTGATCGCCGGCGAGCGATGCGGGCGCAGGCCGCGCGTGGTGCGACCGGCATACAGGCCGGCGTACTCGAACGGCACGATGTCATTCCCCAACAATGCCACAAACCAGCGCAGCGGCCGCGAGAACGCCACGCCGCTGCCGTCCCAACGCATGGTCTTGCCAAAGGACAGGCTGGCGACAAGCTTGGGCAACAATACCGTCAGGATGTCGCCGGCCGATAGGCCGGCGCGACGCACCAACGCCGTCACGAACTCCTTCTTGCCCTCCTGCCGGACGGTGAGCGCCTCCACCGGCACGCCGGCATTGCGGGCGAAGCCCTCCGCCGCTTTGGTCGGCTTGCCGGCGGCGTCGAAAGCGACAATCGCCGGCGGCCCTTTCAGCAGCTCCTCTTCATCGGGTTGGCGCGGCGCGAGGCCGTCCACCAACAGCGCCAGCCGGCGCGGCGTCCCGACTGCCCGCAGGCCCGTGAAGCTCAAACGCGCCTCGCCCAACATGCGCCGGGCATTCGCTTCCAATTGCTCCAACGCCGAGCGCAAGTCGCCGGCCGGCAGCTCCTCGACGCCTATCTCCAACAAGAAGGGCTGCGCCGACTTGGGATCCGGCACCCGCGCTTCCGGGGCCGGCCGCGTCGCCGGCGCGCCGCCGGCCACCCACGTCCGCATGCGCGGATGGCCCAGCTCCTCGCGCTGCTTGACCCAGGCGCGCGCCACATTGCGCGCCAGATTCCGCATCCGGTTGAAGAAGCTGGCGCGCTCCGTGACGCCAATCGCGCCGCGCGCGTCCAGCACGTTGAACGTATGCGAACAATTCAACACGAAATCGTAAGCCGGCAACACCAACCCTTGCTCCAGCAAGCGATTGACCTGCCGTTCGTAAATCGTGAAGAGGTCCTTCAGCTCTGCCACGTTGGCATGTTCGACATTATAGGCGCTGTACTCCACTTCAGACTGATAGTGTACGTCGCCATAAGTAATGTCGGGCGCCCATTCGATGTTGCGGAAGTTCCGCACGCCCTGCAACGGCATCGCGATGCGCTCCAGGCCGTAGGTCAGCTCAACCGCCACCGGATGGGTTGGGAAGCCGCCGGCTTGCTGGAAATAGGTATACTGGGTGATCTCCTGCCCATCCAGCCACACCTCCCAGCCCAGACCCCACGCGCCCAGCGCCGGCGATTCCCAGTTATCTTCCACGAAGCGCACATCATGCCGGCCGAAATCAATCCCCAACGCCCCCAGGCTCTCCAGATACATCTCTTGCGGATTGACCGGCTCCGGCTTAAGGATCACCTGATACTGATAGAAGCGCTGCAGGCGGTTCGGATTCTGACCGTAGCGGCTATCCGCCGGCCGGATGGATGGCTCGACATAAGCGACGTTCCACGGCTCCGGGCCGAGGACTTGCAGGAACGTGGCCGGGTTCATCGTGCCGGCGCCCACCTGCACATTGTGCGGCTGCCAGATCAAACAGCCGCGCTCGCCCCAGAAGCGTTCCAGCGCCATAATCATCTCTTGAAAGGTCAACGGCTTGTTCATCTATTCCTCTCCCCGCATGCGCTTCATGTTCTGCGCCTGACTCTCTAAATAGCGCGCCATCTCAGCTCTGCTTTCCGTCACTCCAAAGCGGCGCTCGGCTTTGGCCTGATTGCCAATCAAAGCCGCCTCCAGGTCAATATCAAACTGATAAGCCAACTTGAACAAGAACGTGGCCGCATCGGCCAGCTCGCCGGCCAGCTCGGCCTGCAAATCCGCCCGCTCGTCGGGATTGCGGTACCCCTCTTTGTACAATACCAACCGCGCCACCTCGCCAATCTCCTCGACCAGATGGACGAAGGTCTGCGCCGGCGCAACCCGATCCCACCCCCGCGCCTCGTCGTATGCTTCCAGCCAATGCTGATAGTCGCTAATGTTCATGCCGCCGGCGTCCTCTCTTCCGCGTCGCCCATCGCTCCGGCCGGCCGGCGCACCAACCGCAAGAAGCTGGCCGATTTGAGATTCTGTTCCAACACATAAGTCAGATAGTGATACAACATATCTTCCAGCTCACGCTGCACCGGCTCGCTCAGGCGCAACCCATCCACGAGCGCGTATTCGCGCGTCTGCATATAACGCAGCACTTTCAACGCCGGCAGACTCACCGCGTGCGCGCCGGCGTTCTCGCAACGCGGACAATACAGCCCCCCGCTGGCCTTCTGGAAGTAGTTGACCTCTGGTCGAATCTCTTCCCCACAGCCCAGACAGTGGAACAGCTCCGGCCGAAAGCCGGCCAGTTCCAACAAATGCAGCTCATAATAGCGTGTCGGCAAGCGCAAGTCGCCGGCGCTCGCCAGCCGGCCCAACGTTGCCAGCAGCAGATCGAACATCGCCGCGTTCTCATCCTGCTCCTGGGTCATGCGGTCCAGCAATTCCGCCACATAGTAGGCATACGACGTGCGCTCCAGGTCCTCCCGCAGCGGCAAGAAGACATCCGCGGCCTCCGCCTGCGTGACGATATCCCAGGTGCGCCCCTTCGCCACCAGCAACCGCGCCTGCGCGAAGAGTTCCAGATGGCCGGCCTTGCGGCTGGCCGTCTTGCGGATGCCCTTGCCCAACAAGATGAGCTTGCCGCGCTCGCGCGTGAAACAGGTCAGCAGCCGGTCAGCTTCCCCCATGTCGCGCCGCTTCAGCACCACCGCCTCGACGCGATACAGCCGCTCCCGCCCGCTGTTCATCGCCGGCTAGTCCCCGCCTCGCACCGTATTATACTTATAGGGACGATCCCAGTTCTTCGCCATCTTCTTCTGGTACAACCCTTCAGCATCCTGATCCAGGGCCGAAAGCAGATGAAAAATCCGGATGATCGCGTCTATCAGTTCCTCGCCGACATCCTCCAGCTCATGGCCTTTCTTGTAGGCGTCCGTCGCCTCCGAGACTTCCGTGTGGATGAGCGCCAGCATCTCCCAGATACGCTCCTGGCCGCTGCCAAAACCCTTAGCGTCAGCCAACTCGCGCACCTGGCGCACGTACTCGTTGAGATCCGTCATGCTTGCCGCTGCGTCCTCCCCCCGTAAGTATAACCTCAATTATACCATTCTCCCGCGAGGTCGGGCAAACGCCGCCGGCCGAGTTTGACGCCTCCGCGCGGAGCGAGTAAGATGCCTCCGCAAACTCGCAAGGGAGTATCGCCATGCCTCACATCTCCGATGCCTGCATCGAGTGGCCCACCCGCAACCCGGCCTCGCGCGCCGGCTTCGGCGCGCGGCTCCTACCATGATCGAGTTCACCTTCGCGCCGCTGGACGAGCCGGCCGCCCGCGCCATCCTGGCCTGGCGCTACGCCGGCGAATACGCCCTCTACAACCTGCCGCCCGACGCGGCCGACGCCCACCTGCGTGCCTTCCTCGATCCGCTCAACGGCTACTATGCCCTGACCGACGAAGGCGGCGCGCTCCTGGCCTTCTGCTGCTTCGGCGCCGCTGCCCAAGTCGCCGGCTACGCCTACCGCGAGCCGGCGCTGGACATTGGCCTGGGCCTCCGGCCTGACTTAACCGGCCGAGGGCACGGTTTGGATTATGTCAATGTCGTGATCGCCTTCGCCGCCGAAGCCTTCGGGCCGCCGGCGCTGCGCGTCACCATCGCCGCCTTCAACGTGCGGGCGCAGCGCGTCTGGCAAAAAGCCGGCTTCCGGCCGGCCGGCGCCTTCGCTCGCCCCTCCGACGGCCGCGCCTTCGTCGTCCTGAGGCGCGAGAGTTAGCCGCAAGCCGCTTGCGGCCGGCCGGAATCGTGGTATACTCTCGCTGTAGGTTGCATTCCGATGCCCGCGCACAGCATTTGGGAGTCAAGTGCGATGAAGACGCAACAAACCATCACCATTGTGTTGCCCCCCGACATGCAGCCCGCCCTGGAGGCCATCCGGCAACAGGCGGGGCTGTCCTGGAATGACTTAGCGGCCGAGGCGCTGCGAGAGTACCTGTTCTTGCGTCAGTTCCGCACGCTGCGAGAGCAGATGACGCCGCGGGCGCAAGCACAGGGCATCCTGACGGATGAGGACGTGTTCGAGCGCGTATCATGAGAGTTGTGTTGGACACCAACGTCCTCATCGCCGCATTCATCAGCAATGATGATCATCGGCGCTGCGCTGGCCGGCTCCGCAGATAGCATTGTCACCGGCGACCGCGACCTGTTGGTTGTAGGCAACTATGGGCCAGTGAGCATCATCGCTCCAGCCGACTTCGCTTCTTTTGAGCAATCTCACCAGTCCGGCTGAGACATGCACTATTCGCGCCACAGGGGGCATCGAGTACCCACATGACCACCTCACCCATCCACGCGGCCATCCCGCTCTCCGCCCTTCCCCAGCTCCTTCCGCCGGCTTACCCATCCGCCGGCCTGGGCGAAGCCACCCGCCAGCGCATCCTCGCCGCCGGCGGCAAACTCATCGCCATAGACGACGACCCCACCGGCTGCCAGACCGTCTCCGACGTCCCGCTGCTCCTGGAATGGTCCGTCGAGGCGCTGGAAGCTGGCCTGCGCGACCCGGCCCCGCTCCTCTTCGTCCTGGCGAACACCCGCGCCCAGGACGCCCAGACCGCCATCTCCATCAACCGCCAGATCGCCACCAACCTGCGCGCCGCCGCGCCGGCCCTGGCCGGCCGGCCCTTCGCCGTCCTCAGTCGCAGCGACTCCACCCTGCGCGGGCACTTCCCGGCCGAAACCGACGCCCTGGCCGCCGTCCTCGGCCCCTATGATGGCGTCCTCATCGCGCCCTGCTTCTTCGAGAGCGGCCGGCACACCCTCTTCGGCGTCCACTATGTGCGCCAGAGCGATCAACTGACGCCGGCCGCGCAAACCGAATCGGCGCGCGACCCCAGCTTCGGCTTCTCGCATTCCTGTTTGCCTGCATGGGTGGAAGAGAAGAGCGCCGGCCGCGTCCGTGCTGCCGATGTAGATCGGAAGAGCCACACGTCTGAACTCCAGTCACGAGATTCCATCGCGTAT
>CAIQJD010000284.1 GCA_903872005.1 uncultured bacterium
GTCGTCCACGTAGGCGTTGAACGTCCCACCGGACTGATAGCGCCCGCGGCAATCCTGGGTGACGGCAGCGTAACCGCGGCTGGCCCACCAGATGCCCCAGCGGACCCAACGATCAGCATTGCTCTCGTAGGGCGTGCGGTGGATGAGGGTGGGGAAGGGGCCGGCAGCGCGCGGCAAGAAGACGTCGGCCGAGAGCTGGGTCCCGTCTCGCATTGTGGCGCGGGTGTCGTGCAGGAAGCGCACATTGTAGATGGGCTGTGAAAGCCCTCGGTGATCAATTGCCTGGACTGCCATGGGGCCTCCTAATGTCGCGTGATGAATTCACGGATGATGGTTGCGGCGTCCTTGATGCCAGCCGGCTTGCCGCCGGCGCGCAATCCAAAACCGGTTGAGAGCAGTCCTCCCGGCAGGCTCAAGAGCGCGGGGAGCGCGGCGTCCGCGTCGTGCTCCGACTGAATCCCTTGTCGCTCCAGCTCATCGGCCAGGGCAAGCAGGCGGCCAGGAAGTTCCGCGCAGCTCTGCGTCTCGCCGGCGAGCGTTCTGATCCTGGCGATGGCTGCCTCTACGCCCTCGTCGTAGCCGTCGAAGTAGGGCGTGGTCATGGGGCCGGCTTCTATCAGCGTGCGTTGGCGGGCCGCTTGCGCCTGCAACTCGGCGATCAATGTTGTCACGGTCGCGGTCACACGCAGGCGCTCGGTTTCATCCGCGATGACTTGCCAGGCGACCGTGTCAATGGCGACGCGGTACAGGTCGCGGGCGCGCTGCGCCGACACTTTGCCCTCGCGGACATCGCGCAAGACCCGTTGCGGATCGCGGGTTTCCGGCCGGCCATAGCCGCCGCCGCCGCAGGTGCGATACGAGACGGTGTCGCCGGGCTTGATCTGTACGGTGACTTTCGAGCCGAGGGGACGCGCTTCGCCGTCGGGATTCAGGACGTAGTAGGCTTTCTCGCCGGCCAGCCCGCCGAAGAGGCCGTGCGGCCCCCACTTGTCGCGATCCGAGAGGATCGTGAAGGATGCCTCGTGGTCGGGGAAGAAGTAGTCGCGGCGCAGCCCCAGGCCGCCGCGGCACGCGCCGGCGCCTTCGGAATCGTTGACCAACTCGTAGCGGGTGATACGGATGGGATAGTTGCGCTCGGTCTCCTCGATGGGTGCGTTCTCGGTGTTCTGGCCGTGGATCTGCACCGCGTCGGGGCCGTCGCTGCTGGCGCGTCCGCCGTAGCCGCCGGCCAGGGTCTCCAGGAAGCAGTAGTATTCGCCGCTGCGCGGGTCTTTGCCGCCGAAGCCGGCGTGACAGATCATGCCTTTGGTGCCGGCGGGGATGCGCGTTGGGAGGGCCGGGGCCAGCGCCTTGAGGATCACTTCGCTGACCCGCATGTGCGTTTCCCATCCGCCCACCACGGGACCGGGCGCCTGGCAATTGACGATTGTGCCGGGCGGGGCGTTCAGACGCACCAGGCGATAGAAGCCGGCGTTGATCGGCACGTCCGGATCCACCAACGCCTTGAGGATATAGGCGCAGGCGGAGAAGGTCTGAGCAAAAGTGGAATTGACCGGCGCGGGGCGCTGTTTGTCGCAGCCGCTCAGGTCAAACAGGACGCCGTCATCGTCAATGACGATGCGCGCCGAGACGTAGACCGGCTGATCCGTGAAGCCGTCATTGTCAATGTAGCCGTCGGCGCTGAACGTCCCATGGGGGAGCTTGGCGACTTCGGCGCGAGCGCGGCGCTCGGAGA